>CAZKUB010000187.1:0-2534 GCA_964555835.1 uncultured Thermoplasmatales archaeon | reverse complement strand
CATCTAAACAGTTTTTTTGCAAGCTCAATGGCTTTTTCTTCAACTCTATCAAAAAACTCACAGCCTTCGTAATATCTCTTACCCGGAGTGCCCTCTGCGTAACGACCATGAAAATCAGATATAAGCATCTCGCGACACATAGGTGATAAAACATTTTCACTTGCAATCATTGGAAGAGATGATCCAAAAAATTCATTGTTTAATTTAGCTTGATTTCGTATGTATTCTGCTTCTTTATACCAACTCATAAATAAAACCCTAATGCCTGAAACAAAAAGCCTAATAAAAAGATGTTGGAAAAACCTAGCATATCTGGATTAAATCACGGTTTGATTTTGATAAAATCTTACATCCATCAGAAGTAACTAAGATATCGTCCTCAATTCTTACTCCTCCAAAATCTGGGATGTAAACTCCCGGTTCCACTGTTAGAACCATGTTCTCCACAAGTGTTACATCCGAGTTAGGCGTAAAACCAACATAGCCGTCATGAATATCTAAGCCAAGAGAATGACCTGTTCCATGTATAAAGCAATCTGAAAACTCTGTTTTATCAATATAGTTTTGAACTGCTATATGAATTTCTTTTGCTTTTACACCAGGTTTTATCATATCAAAAGCCTTTTTTTGAGCATTTAAAACAGTTTCAAACATCTTCTTTTGTTTATCCCTTGTTTCTTTAAATGTAAAAGTACGTGTAATATCAGAATTGTATTTTTTATAGCATGCTCCAAAGTCACATAAAACAAAATCACCCGGTGATATCTTCTTATCACCATGACTATAATGAGGTTTTGAAGAGTTTTTGCCAAAGGAGCTGATTGTATCAAACGCAGGTTTATCTGCACCATATTTTTGTATAAGGTAGTTTATTTCTGCAGAAAGTTCGAATTCTTTCATGTTTTCTTTTAAAATCTCAGGTATTTTTTCCATGACTGAATCAGCGATATAAACTGCCTCTGTAATCAATTCTAGTTCATCTGCATCTTTTACAGCTCTTGCTTTCAGAAAAGCATTTGAGACATCAATAAAACTCTTTTTTGAAAAGATATCTCTGAGCGTAATGAATTCTTTATAACTAATATTAGAAAAGTTAAGACCGATTTTTGATGTATTTTTTAAAGAGTTTTTTAAAAGGCTTTTGAATTCTTCGTCTTTTTGAAAAATTTTTACATCTGAGTCTGATTGATATGCTAACTCTGATTCTAATTTGTTTACTATAAGATCTGTTTTTCCATCAGGAAATAAAACAACAGCACATCCTTCAAAAAGACCTTGTGTTAAACCAGTTGCATAAAAAAAATTACTGTAAATTAAAGATTCACTTGAGTTTTTAACTACAATTGCATCTAGTTGTTCTTCAAGGTTTTTAAAGATTTTTTTTACTTTTCCCTCACTCAAGTTTGAACCACCAGATAAATCATTTATAGAGCATGACAGCTATGTAAAATAAAAAGAATAATTATATATTTTGATTGGATTAAAAGCTTTATTTGTATGCTTTTATTAAGCCTTGTAACTCGTTTAAATCTTGTTTTATAGTTTCAACTTGTTTTAATTTTTCTTTCTCAAAGCTTGTAAGGATATCTGGCAGTCTCTTAGTTAGTTTATATATGTGAACTGGGCGTCCTTTGCCTTTCTTTTTAAGATCACGTTTTTTTATCCAGCCGCGTCTTCGCATTTCTTGCATTGCTACACTTACCTCAGGTTGTCTAAGATCTGCGCCTTGCTCTACATCTGCAGATTTACATTCATCCACTTGTGAGATATACATTAATGTTTTAGCTAGGTTCTTGGGCATCCCTAATTCAGCAAATAGATCTACTGCTTTATCGTCTTTTTCATCCAATACTCTTGACCTTCTTTGTTTCATATTCTCCTCAATATTCTTAATCATAAGTCAGTATTTATATTTTTCTTATTTTTTCATAAACAGGAGAGAAAACTTATTTATTAAAATTTCTTATTTTAATTTTGCTTTCGGCAAGCATTTTCTTTGCAAGGTCGTCTGGATAGTCCCCCGAATATATTATTTCAGTAACTCCAGCATTTATAAGCATCTTCACGCAGACAACACATGGCGTATTTGTACAGTACAATGCTGATCCTGTAATTGATGTGCCAAAAACTGCTGCTTGAATAATTGCGTTTTGTTCTGCATGAAGACCACGGCATAATTCATGTCTTTGTCCTGATGGAATATCCATATCTGTTCGTATACATCCTACTTCTTCACAGTGTTTCATTCCTTTGGGGGCACCATTATATCCTGTGCTAAGTATATGTTTATCTTTGACAAGTATTGCTCCTACTTTTCTACGAATACACGTACTTCTTTTAGATACAACCTCTGCCATTTCCATGAAATATTCGTCGTAAGTTGGCCTCTCTCCCATAAAAATCAAAATCATAATACATATATTGGTTAATAAAATTGTGATTTATTACAAAAAAAGCTAAATCGGCATTATTAAAAACCATAAAAGCATTTCATTTATACTATTTTAAAAAAAGGGATAGATAAATATGGTACA
>CAZKUB010000186.1:0-2467 GCA_964555835.1 uncultured Thermoplasmatales archaeon | reverse complement strand
CTATTTTATATATATGAGAATCTTCATTACTAGTGAAAACAATACAGTCATTAATAATGTAGTATTGCTTTGCCCCAAAGGTGGTTATTTTAGTTTCTGTACTATCCTCTATGGAAAATTTAAAAATACCGTCCCAAGTATCGAGGTATAAGTAGTTGCCGATAGTACCAATAAAGCCAGCCTCTGTGTCCGTTATCTGCTGTGATTTGCTGTTAGAAATATTTAATCCATCAATCTTTTTTATAAATATTTTGTAGTCTTCATCATAAAAAATAAAATATTCATCGGTTGCGTAGATTGATCTTAAGAAACGTCTGTCTTCCTGTTCCTGTGTATTACCAACAGTATCTTCTTGTGGGTTACAAGTATCTTCATTTACATTGCACGCTAACAGTATATTGGTAATAACGAAGACAATAATAAGTAATATAATACATTTCCTAGGTTCCAGTTTCATTATACTTACCTCCATATGAGCATTTTATACAATCTATATTTTTTTGTCAATTTGTTTTTTAGTGATAGTGTGCTTAGTGATAGTTTTTTAAATAGCGATGCCTCAGATTGATATTTTATTACACATGTCCATGTACATTTCTCAGTATCAACAAGAACGTACGTAGTTATTGAATATTTCTTTTTATATATTTTCTGAGTCTGTTTAAGAAAGCAGCAATTTCTGATCTTTTTATCGGTGAATTAGGTACATATGTGTATACATATCCTGAACCTGAAATAGTTGACACTAATCCTGCTTCTGTAATTTCTAAAATATCATTTTCAAAGATATGTTCCTCGATATCTGTAAATTTTATTGTGGATGTGTCGTCACAGGTGTCTTTTTTTACTCCTTGAAGAGTGAGTTTGATAAAATATTTTTGTCCACTCTCAACCCTTTCAATAACTGGTTCCCCTGTAACTGCACAATTATAAATATACCCATTTTCATCGTAATATACTAAAGTGTTTTTAAGTTGGCGTATAAAATCTGCATATTTGTATTTTTCAATAAAATACACTCTTAACTCAATTTTATATGAAGCGACACCATCGCCATGTATCTTTGAAGTTCCATTTAATATTTTTATTTCTGAAAACTTATATGATGGAGTGGGAGAGGTATATTCTTCAACAATAACCCCTAAGTATTTAGGTAATATTTCACACATACTACTACCAGCAGCAATAGGAGTTAATCCAGATACAGATTTACTGAACAAAACCCTTCTATAAATATAAGATGCATCTTTCGTTATATCTTGCTGTGCCATTTAAAATCACTACCTTTCTATTTTCTTACACATGCATCATTAAATCGATTAAAGCTTTCAGTCATACTATTTTCAATTGTACGCTTTAAGTTTATTAGATCTCTTTCACTGTTTACATTAACATCACCAAAAGTGAATTTTACATTGAAACCTTTATATTGAGCACTGTAACTTTTTTCATTTCCAATAGTTTGTAAGTAATCATTTTGAGTTATTACCCTTAGACCATCTGGTAAATTAAAAGATACTCTTTGCTCAGCTAATTTTCTTATGGCAACAAGATTCTCAAGTTGTTTTGCCTCTAAATCTTTCATTTCAATTTCATACTTCTGTCTGTCTGGTGATATAGGATTTTTACTTAAAGTATCTTTTAATTCTTTTATTTTTATAAAATACGCTTCATTTTGCTCTTCTAATTTTCTCCTTGTTGTAAGACGCTCAAATAATGAATCGTCCCCCAACCCTTTTAACTGAGCCATGGCGATTAATTTCCTTGCGTTTATATCTGCAAATGAAGCGGCAGTATTCATTCTACTTTCAGCAGCATCGAGTGGGGCGGATTCTTTGAGAGCCAATAAAGCAAGTGCAGATTTAGCTGCGGTAGCTTCTTTTTCAAATACACTACTTTCTGCTATTTTTAAGTCTTCGGTTAACTGTTTAATTTCATTTTGTTTTTCTTCAAATGCTTCATTATCTATATTAGAATACATATATGATTCATACATTTTTGATAGTTCTTTTGCTAATTCAGTTTTTGTCTTTTCTTTTTTAGGGGCAACTTCTTCATCAAATTCTCTTCGTGCTTTTTCTGCTGCTCTTTTATCCTCTTCTGCTTTTTTTTCTGCTTCTTCAATTTTTTGTGCAGTCGAGATAGGAGAACTTTCAGCTATTCCTGTTTTCCATAACTCAAGTTTACTCAATGAACTTGTAGCTTCTATTTCAGCCATTTTAGCTGAAACAGTTTCACTTAAATGGCCAATGAACTTGGAAAAATTATCAAACACATTTTCAATAGTATTTTTAGCACTTATAAGATTTTTTTCTAAATCAGTCTGCTTAAGTGTTAATTCTTTTGCTTTATCATCAAGTAAAATGTCTTCTTTGAATTCCTTAGTTTTCATTACTATATCAATTAATACTTCTTCTGCTGTCATATTAAGTCTTTTAGCAGCTTCTTCTGGGTCTATTTTAAGTCT
>CAZKUB010000185.1:0-1739 GCA_964555835.1 uncultured Thermoplasmatales archaeon | reverse complement strand
TTGATTTTTGATAAAGAAAAATTCATACGTTTCGTTTCTAACAAACAATTTCTGCCGGATTCATATACTGCTTTCAAAAATAAAATCGGGCTAACCGTGGGGGATGAGTATCTAAGAGAAAATAAAGATGTGGTGCTTTCCTGGCCTTATAAAGACTGTATTTTAGAAGGTGGTATGGCCAAAGAGGAACAAAAAAGAGATGAGGTATTTTGGAATGAAATCTTAGCACCGGATGAAATTAGTCGTTTACTTGACCCGAAAGTTTTTACAAACGCAGTTAGAATAGATGGTAAAGGTGAAAGTAAGCTGAAAAAATTTGCAACGAATGAAATCGGTGATATCAAAGACAACCTTATCATCAAGGGCAATAATCTCATAGCACTACACTCCCTTAAAAAACGTTTTGCTGGAAAAGTTAAACTTATTTACATTGATCCACCATATAATCCGGATAATAAGAGCAATTCATTTAGTTACAACAATAACTTTAATCATTCTACATGGTTGACTTTTATGAAGAACAGATTAGAGGCAGCAAAAGAATTATTAAGAGAAGATGGGGTGTTGCAGATTGCTATTGATGAAAATGAACAAGCTCGCTTAGGTGTTATGTTGGATGAAATATTTAAGGGTTATGAAAAACATTGTATAACAATAATTCACAACCCGAGAGGTGTTCAAGGCAATAATTTTTCTTACACTAATGAATTTGTTTATTTTGTTTTTAAAAAGGGATTAACTGTAATTAATAAGATAAAAAGAGAAGATCCTCTAGAGGAAGAGTTCAAGGACCATGGTGGGGAATCTCTGAGAACTGACGCAAAAAACTGTTTTTATCCTGTTATAGTTAAAAATAAAGCAATCATTGGTTTTGGTGAAGTTCCTGATGAATCGTTTCATCCTAAAAGCAAAGTAGTTAAAAATAAAGACGATACTATGAATGTTTGGCCTATAGATGCGGGCGGAATAGAAAGAAAGTGGGTTTTTGCTAGACAAACTGTAGAAGAGATCAGAGACAAACTATTTATTAAAGACAAGCAAAATGGTGAAATTGATGTTTTTAGAATAAAAGACGAAAAAATACCAAGAACTGTTTGGATGGGAAAAAGATATGATGCTAGTACACACGGCTCAAAAATAGTTAATAAAATCATAGATGGTAAAACCGTTAGCTTTCCTAAGTCGTTGTATGCTGTTTATGATTGTATTTACTCCGTTGTAAAAAATGAAAAAGAGGCAATCATTTTAGATTTCTTTTCAGGAAGCGGAACAACTGCACATGCTGTTATGAGTTTGAACAATGAAGATAAAGGAAAGCGCCAATTTATTTTAATAGAACAACTAGATGAACATGTTGAAGTGTCTAAAGAGCGTATCAGACAAAAAATAAATGAATACAGTCAAGATATCCCTGTAGTTTATATGGAACTTGCCAAATGGAATGAGCTTAATGTAGATAAAATCAATAAGGCTGGGACATCAGAGGAAATCAGAAAATTGTGGAAATCAATAAAAGAAAGAGCATTTTTTAGTTATAAGGTTGATTTAGAAGCAGTTGATGAAGGCAGTAAAGATTTTGCAGACTTGTCTATCGATAATCAGAAAAGGTTTTTACTTGAATGTTTAGACAAAAATCACCTTTATATAAATTACAGCGATATTGATGATAAAGAGTACGAAATAACCGAAAAGGATAAAAAAATAAGTAGGGAATTTTATGGAGAGTAAAGCCAAAACAG
>CAZKUB010000184.1:0-3931 GCA_964555835.1 uncultured Thermoplasmatales archaeon | reverse complement strand
CATATTTTTTTTCTCAAGTTCTCTTGAAACAAGATAAGTTGAACCTGCACCACTTATCTCAAATCCTCCGTCAAATCCAAAAAGATGAGGGTTTAAATGAAATGATTTATTAGAATTATCAGGGCATTCATGATGATCTGTTATAATCTTATTTAAATCAGGATAAATGCTTGATATACTGCTGCCAAGGTCTGTGAACCAAACAAGCTCGTGATTATCATTCTTTAGTTTTTCAAGGATATTTTCGTCAAGTTGTTTTACAAACTCAATAGAAACATTTTTACCAAGTCGTTCAAGTGTTTTATATGCGATGCTGCCAGCTGTTATTCCATCAGCATCTATGTGTGTGACGATATGAACATTACTAGTTTTTTTGATAATATTTCCTATCTCTTCTGCTCTTTTATTCAAAAATAGTACGCCCTTGGAAACAGGATATGAAAACACAGTAAAAAAAGCTTTGTAATACATTAAAAATAGAATAATAAAAAAGTAGATTTTATCATTCTGCCATCTTTTTATATCTATCGTAACGCTCTTTTACATCTTCTTCAAGTTTTTTATGAAGTTTTTCTGCTTCCTTTGGAAATGTTCTTGTTAAACTGTTGTATCTTACTTCACCCATTATAAAATCATGAAGACTTCCATCTGGTGCTTGGTAATCAAGTTGGAATGGGTTTTTACCTTCTTCTTTAAGGCGTGGATCGTATCGATAAAGCGGCCAGTAACCAGATTTAACTGCCATTTTTGCTTCTTCTTGTGTTTTTCCCATGCCTTTCTTTATACCATGATTTATACATGGGGCATATGCTATAATCAAACTTGGCCCAGGATAGCTTTCTGCTTCTTTCAAGGCTTTCATAAGCTGGTTTTTATTTGCACCCATCGCAACACTTGCAACATAAACATATCCATAGCTCATAGCCATTACGCCTAAATCTTGCTTCGTGGTTTTCTTACCTGATGATGCAAACTTTGCAACAGATCCTGCGGGTGTTGCTTTACTGGACTGACCACCAGTGTTACTGTATACTTCTGTGTCAAAAACTAGTATGTTTATATCTTCACCCATTGCAAGTACATGATCAAGACCACCATAGCCTATATCATACGCCCAGCCGTCTCCACCAACAGACCATATGCTTTTCTTGGTAAGCATTGTTCTTTCATCCCATATTTCTTTAAGGATGGGATTTTCATGGTTGTTTTCAAGGATTTCTTTTATTTTTTTGCTGTATTCTTTTGAGACTTCTGCGTCATCTTTCATCTCATACCATTTTTCAAATACTTCTTTTGCATCGCCTGTTACAATGTTTTCATCTATTGCTTTTTTTACAAGATCTGCAAGTTTTGCTCTGCGTTGCATTGTTCCAAGAACCATACCAAAGCCATATTCTGCATTGTCCTCAAACAAGCTGTTTGCCCATGCAGGTCCAAAACCTTCTTTGTTTTTTGCAAATGGAACTGAAGGTGCAGAGCCACCCCATATGCTGCTGCATCCTGTGGCATTGGCAATTATCATTCTATCTCCAAATAGTTGTGTTGCAAGTTTTAGATAAGGTGTTTCACCACAGCCTGCGCAGGCTCCTGAGAATTCTAAAAGCGGCTTTTGAAACTGTGATCCTTTTACAGTGTATTTGTCAAAACCTGCGGAGCGTATTGGTATTTTTTCTGAATATTTCTGAAGTGGAACTTGATTGAGTTGTGTTGCAAATGGTTTCATGATAAGGGCTTTTTCTTTTGAAGGGCAAATATCTGCACAGTTACCACAACCTATACAATCTTCAGTGTATAATTGTATTCTAAAGCTTAGTCCTTCAGCATCTTTTCCAACTGCTTTTTTAACATCAAATCCTTTTGGTGCTTTTTCTTTTTCTTCATCTGTTATAAGCACAGGTCTTATTGCAGCATGTGGACAGACCATTGCACACTGGTTACATTGAATGCAGTGTTCTATCTGCCATTCAGGTACGTTTATTGCGACACCACGTTTTTCATACTTGGTTGTTTCTGTTGGAAAGATTCCTGCAGGTGCAAAGGCACTTACTGGAAGTTTATCTCCCTGTTGTGCAAGCATTGGTCTCATTACTTTTTTAACAAACTCTGGCTCATCTTTTTCAACAGTTTCTTCTGGTTTAAGATTTTTCCATGAATCGGGATAATCTACTTTTTCTATATTTTCAAGAGCGTGATCTACTGCTTTCCAGTTCATTTCAACTATATCCTTTCCTTTGTTGCCATAAGTACTTTCTATTGCTTCTTTAAGGTAGTCTATTGCATCATTTACCGGAAGTACATCTGCAAGTTTGAAAAAAACAGTTTGCATGACCATATTTATACGGCCACCTAGACCAACATTTTCTGCGATTTTAACTGCATCAATGGTGTAGACTTTCAAATTTTTCTCAGCGATTGTTTTCTTTAAAGAATTTGGCAGATGTTTTTCCAGGTCTTCACTATCCCACGCACAGTTTAATACAAAAGTACCGTTTTCTTTTATTCCTTCAAGAAGGTCATATTTGTCAACATATGAAGGATTATGACATGCGATATAATCTGCATTTTCTATCAGATACGTTGACTGGATTGGTGTTTTTCCAAAACGCAGGTGAGATATAGTTATTCCACCAGATTTTTTTGAGTCATAAGCAAAATAACCTTGTACATACATTTCTGTTTTATCGCCAATGATTTTTATCGCGTCTTTATTTGCACCAACTGTTCCATCACCTCCTAGACCCCAGAATTTACACTGAACAAGTCCTTCTGGTGTTGCATCGATTTTTTCGTTTATTGGCAGTGATGTAAAAGTTACGTCATCGTTTATTCCTACTGTAAAATTGTTTTTCGGCTCATTCATTGAAAGGTTATCAAAAACTGCTTTTGCCATGCTTGGAGTAAAATCTTTACTGCCAAGACCATATCTTCCACCAACAATGGTTACATCCCATTCTTTATGATGTTGAAACACAGCTGAGACATCTAAATAAAGCGGCTCACCGTATGAACCGTTTTCTTTTGTACGGTCAAGAACTGCTATTTTCTTCACTGTTTTAGGAATTGTGTTTATAAAATGAGTAACTGAAAAGGGTCTGTAAAGTCTTACTTTGACAAGTCCTACTTTTTCACCGTTTTTATTTAAATATTTTACAGCCTCTTCTGCAGCTTCTGCACTAGAGCCCATCATAATTATTATTTTTTCTGCATCAGATGCTCCAACATAATCAAATAAATTATATGTTCTACCTGTAAGTTTGCTTACTTTCTTCATTTCTTCTTCTACTATTTTTGGAACCTCTTGATAGTATTTATTTGCAGCTTCGGTTACTTGAAAATAGATATCAGGGTTTTGTGCAGTACCTCGGAGGTGTGGTTTTTCAGGGTCAAGTGCCCGCTCACGATGTTTTTTAATTTTATCCCAATCAACAAGATTTGGTATATCCTCATAGTTTAACATTTCTACTTTTTGTATTTCATGAGAGCTTCTGAATCCATCAAAAAAATGAACAAATGGAACACTTGCACGAATAGTTGAAAGATGTGCAACAAGTGCTAAATCATTTATTTCTTGGATAGAGCCTGATGCAAGCAATGCAAAACCAGTTGCACGTGCTGCCATGACGTCTTGATGATCACCAAAAATAGATAATGCTTGCCCTGCGAGAGCCCTTGCAGAAACATGGAAAACTGTAGGCATTATTTCCCCTGAGATTTTATACATATTTGGTATCATTAGTAAAAGACCTTGTGAAGCAGTAAATGTTGTTGTGAATGCACCTGTGCTAAGACTTCCGTGTAATGCCCCAGCAGCTCCACCTTCTGATTGCATTTCTTGAACCTTTAATTTTTGACCAAAAATGTTTTTTCTACCTTCAGCAGACCATTCATCCACCATTTCACCCATTGGTGAAGAAGGTGTTATTGGATATAT
>CAZKUB010000183.1:0-2342 GCA_964555835.1 uncultured Thermoplasmatales archaeon | reverse complement strand
ACTTTACAATCCAAGCTTTGATTTAAATACAATGCTGTAGTAACTCCTGAATTTCGTCCACCTAGTACTATGACTTCTTTTTTTCTTAAGTTTTCTCCCTCTTTGGCAACAAAGTTAAAAACATTTTTTCCAAGAAATTTTTCATAATTATTTAGATATATTTTTTTGGGTCTTGTGCCTGTTGCAAGAATAACATTTGGAGTTTCTATTATTAAATTTTTAGAATCTATGTAAAATAGTTTCCCTTTTTTTTGTATGTTTTTGATATCTAAATCATGGATCTGGATATTTTTTGATTCTAAATGTTTTAAAAAACTCTCTACTAATTTTGTCCCAGTAGTATTATATCTGCCTAGATAACCATCAACTTTGTAATGCTGATTTACAGAATATTTCTCGAACCAGCCTGGTTCCTCCTTCTCAACGAGTAAAAAGTTAATTTTACTGTTTTCAGCATCTACAGCAGCAGCCATACCTGCAGGTCCTGCTCCTATTATTACTAGTTGTGTTTTTTTTATATCTTTTTTCATTTTATTTTACTGCTGTTATTATAAACGGATCCGAGATTATTTTAATCTCACCTTTTTTCTCAAAACTATCGCGTATTAATTTTTCATCTTGTAAGGAGAAGTTTTTAATATAAGGAAAGCTTCTTACTATATTCAAGATATCCTCGATGCAATCATATTCTCTTTTAACATAAAAGTTTTGAATTTTTACTTCTTTAAAATTTGCGTCTAAAAGTTTTTTTACATAATAGCTTGGATCTCGAGATCTAATTAATTTATCAGAAAACAATTCAGAGATTTCCTTTAATCCTTTGAATCTCCCGTATTCTCGGAATATAAACATGGAATTTGGTTTTAGAATACGAAATATTTCTTTCGGTGAAATTCGAGTAACATTTTTTGCCGTGACCATGTCAAAATAGTCATTTTCAAAAGGAATGTTGTAATTACTACCTTGGATAAATTTTGCATATTCTTTTTTTATGTTTCTATTTATCATATCTTTTGAATTTTCAAGACCAAAAAGAGAACATTTGTCTCCTAAGCGATTGTGAATTTGTTCTAGTATGTATCCATTCCCTGTTCCAAGGTCTAAAATTTTGTGTCTATCCTTTACATTTGATATTACAGAGCACATGAATATTTCATGGATGTCTACGGAAGAATGAGGTTTAATTTTGCATACTTTTTCTCGGAAATTTATAGTATTGTGATTATATTTAAACATTGTTATGTTAATTTGAAATACTAATTAAAAAGTAAAAATGTTTTTTGGACAGATCTTTTTTATTTACTGGTTGTTTATTGATATCGATGATTTTATAATCTAACTTTTTTTCTTCAAGAATTTGTGTAACGTCATTTATCGAAAATAAATATATCTTATGATGATCTGTATAACTCATTTTTTCCTTTGTTAGTTTGTCGTAGATTACATAATTGGGCTCCCATATGGAGTAGTTACCTTCTCTATGTGAGATCCAAGATTCATGTATATGATGTTTCTCATTTTCATGTATGCAATCTTTTACATACCCATTTTGCCACTTTTCTAAGCAATATCTCATATCAAAAATAACTTTATTTTTTGAGTGTTTTATAAGATTAGAGATTGTTTTTTCTAAGTCTCTTAATGTTAAATTATATTGTAAAGAACTGCCTAAGGAGTAAACAAGATCGAAATTTTTATTAATGCGGAATGTTCTCATGTCAGCACAACGAAACATTCTGTTTGGGTGCTTTTGTTTTGCAATTTTAATCATCCCTTTTGCAATATCAATACCACAGGTTTCAAATTGATCGCTTTCAAAATATTGTAGATGTTCACCAGTACCACAACAAACGTCTAATATAGAGGTGTTTTGTTTAGATGAAAGAGTTTTTTTTAAAAACTCAACTTCTTTTTTGTAAGGGACGTTCTTGTTTATCAAGTCGTATACGGGTGCTAATTTTTGATAAGTTATCATGAATAGATATTTTCAAAATTTAAAAGTTTCTTTTCTAAATCTTTTTCATTGTTAAAATAGGAAACTGTAATATCTTGTTCTAGTTCTTTTGTAAGTTTTCCGGATGTTACTCGTTTGTCTATAAAAATGGGGATGTTTTGTCCCCCCCATATACGATGTACTTTAGTGTGTGCAATCTCTGTGAATACTCCTCCTGATAGTCCTATACAAATCATGCAATCAAAATTTTTGCTGGGTTGGGTGTTCATAGTAGACCAGCCGCCATCAATTTCTATTGTTTTATCACACCAACGAAAATTTTTAATTAATCTTGGTAAATTCCCATATTTTGGATAATAGCCTACTATTTTTGTTTCTC
Source organism: uncultured Thermoplasmatales archaeon (assembly GCA_964555835.1). Classification (GTDB taxonomy): domain Archaea; phylum Thermoplasmatota; class E2; order DHVEG-1; family DHVEG-1; genus CAZKUB01. The sequence goes on along the minus strand of CAZKUB010000183.1, from coordinate 9 downwards.
GATTTCCCA
>CAZKUB010000182.1:0-2403 GCA_964555835.1 uncultured Thermoplasmatales archaeon | reverse complement strand
TTATTGTGCTTGGTATTGAAGATGCATCTAGATTTATTGAATTTGGTAAACTATCTGTGACACTTATTGTGCTTGGTATTGAGCTTGAACCTGTTATCTCTATAACACTAGGTATATTTAAACTATCGTTAAGTATGGACATTGAAACTTTTTTTGTTTCTGTTTCTTGATTTAAGATTAAATAATCATTGCTATTCACGGCCGAGGCTTCATTGAGTTCACTTATTTTCTTTTGCATAAAATTATATATGCGCAAAACATAAAATTACAAAATGAACAGTATATAATTATAGCAGGAGGCTAATTATGAAAAGGATTTCAATATACTTGATTTGTGTAATTTACGTATTTCTTACATTGTTTTTTGTGGCCTATTTATCTAGGCCTTCTCACATATGTCCAAGTCCTAATTCTTTAGATCAAACTGTAAATCCAGTAAAAGAATTTGAAGGAGTTGTAGATTCAAATATTTACAATACTCAAGTTTTAATACCAATGAAAGATAGGGTTTTCAATAAAACAGGAATACAATGTGTTTGGTCGAGTGTTGAAACATTGGCAAGATATGCAGAAATAGAAAAGTTGTATGATATAACAGAGGAAAATGAATACAAAAGCTATGCTGGTCCCCAAAGTTTAAAAAAAATGTTGAACAAATATGGAGTAAAATATGAAATGACAACAAATAAAAACGACAGAAGCTTGTTGATAAAAGGTTGCACTATTGAAAAAAGAGCTGTTGGCTTTGATATACCTGGTCACGCAATGGTGTTGGTTCACTATGATGAAGACGAGGGAATAGTAAAATACATCAACAATAGTGATTCTACATTAAAAATAAGAACTTGGACCATGGAAGAGTTTAATAAAAGGTGGGCTGGTTGGGTTTTTATAATTTACGCTGATAACGATATAATTCCCTATAAAAATGGAGGATACTTTGATATTATAGATAAAAATGAATATCAAAGTAAATATGAAAAGAATTATATTCTTTCGCCTATAATAAACTTTTTTTGAAGTGGTTTTTTCAAAATAGTTACTCAATAAGTAACTATTTTAGAAATTACCCGAGAGGTTCTAAAGAGTAGCCATCCGATGGTTTAGGCCCACTATATTTAGGAAGCTGTGTTTGTTGTTGGGCTTGCCTAGGCTTTTCAAGAGTCATATCACTTGTTGCTTTGGGAATATTATGAAAATTATTTGATGGTTGATTCATATTCTTTTTTATTAAACTTATTAATGTTTGGTCGTTTAAGTTTAAAGTGTTTTGAACAATCTTTAAAAAGTAACCAACAGCAGTCATGGCTTTTTGTTTATTTTTTATTTTTGCTAAAATTGGTGTTATTTTTGACATTAAATTTTGCATTTGACCCGACAAGTTCTGTAGCTCTTTCTCGGCCATAGCTTCATCGGCCATCATATCATTGGTGTTTTCTTTTATCACTCCGCTTAAATACAAAATATAGTCATCTACTTTTTTCATTTTTTATTCCTTTTGCAATATATTGTATATATTATACAAACTTGATTTTTGCATAATATATTCTATACTACTAATAAGATTGTTGCGAGTGTAGCTCAATTGGCAGAGCGTCAGGTTTCCATCCTGAATGTTGAGGGTTCGATTCCCTTCACTCGCTTGTTGTTGTATAATGAAAGATAAACATGTAAAAATTTGGGTTAATGGTTGTTTTGACGTTTTGCATTATGGACACTTTAGCCTGCTTAAATATGCATCTTCATTGGGCAAATCCCTGGTAATCGGTATAGACTCGGATAAAAGAATAAAATCTAAAAAAGGCAAAAACAGACCTTTTCATAATCAAAAACAAAGAAAATTTAATTTACTTTGTTTGAGCTTTGTGGATAAAGTAATAGTATTTAACACTGATGAGGAATTAGAAAAAATTTTAAAAAAAGAAAATCCTGATATAATGGTGATTGGGGATGAGTATAAAAACAAAAAAATTGTTGGCAAACAACACGTTAAAAAAATTAAATTTTTTAAAAAACTAAAAACTTTTAGCACTTCGGATATTTTAAAACATGGGTAAAAAAATACAAAAAAGCTGGGGATATGAATTTGTAATAACTAATAACTCTAATTATTGCGGGAAAATACTTCATTTCAACAAAGGGAAAAAAGGCTCCCTTCATTATCATAAAATAAAAAGAGAAACATGGTATATTAATTCTGGGAAATTTTTGATAGGAATAGAAAACAATTTCATACTGGCTGAACCTGGAATGGTTTTTGATTTACCCCCTTATACTAAACACCAAGTTGAAGCAATAGAAGAAGGTGATATATTCGAAGTGAGCACTCAACATCACGATAACGACACATACAGGATATAAAGTGAATATTTTAGTAATAGGCGACAGTTGCGAAGACATTTT
>CAZKUB010000181.1:0-1589 GCA_964555835.1 uncultured Thermoplasmatales archaeon | reverse complement strand
CCCGCCATATACATAATCAGAAAAACTCTTTAAATCTTCATAACGCTGAATTTCACCGACGCGGACGTACATGCTAGCCGGTCCTTGAGTACCTGTACTGTCAACATATTTTTCTAAATCAACGTATCCTTTTACATCACCAGTATTTTTATCTCCAAAAATCTTGTTTACAATTTTCATAACAACAATCAACTCCTAAGTATTTTAACTCGTAATCAATATATAATATTCTCTTTATAAACTTTTGGCGACAAAAGACCATATGACATCACCGACGTGATGAATAATACGGACTGCTTTACCGCTCTCTGAAGATATCATTTCTTCACCGGATATCTTTGCAAAACCTACAGCTAAAGCTTTTTTATTACGCTCGTCACAAACCCATACAAAATCGTTTTCTTTTATGTTTTTATCAGCGTTTATAATACCTGGTGACATAACATCTGCACCATTTGAAACAAATTTTACAGCACCCATGTCAACTACTACAAATCTTTCTTTGATCTTAAAAAATTCAATTCCCTTAAGTGTTAAACAGAGTCTTCCTTCAAAATACATCAAAACTGCTTGTCCGTTGACAAGTACAAACCGTATACCTTCTACATCACCTACTTCCAAAGTAGATTTTCTATCTAAAAAAACGATGTTTTCAAAATCCTTATTCAAGGTATCAATGAGTTTATTTATTTCTCTGTTTTTTAAACGATGACGGTTTTTTATATTTTGACTCATAACATAAAAAGACATTTAGAGATATCATATAAATTTTTATGATTTTATCAGCTTTTATTAACAAGAAAAGTATTGCCCAAACTCTTATAAACTGGAAGTATATTTCGTGGTTTCAAGGTAGTAGACTATGGATAAACCACTTAAAATATTACATGAAAGCTTAAACAACAGGGTAATGGTAGAACTCAGAGGAAGAAGAGGATACCATGGAACACTTGATGGTTACGATGTGCCGCATATGAATCTGGTCTTAAAAAACGCAGAAGAAATAATAAATGGTGAAACAAAAAAAAAACATAGCACAATAATTTTAAGAGGAGACAATATTATATACGTCTCACCATAAAAAGATTAAATCGAGGTAATATCAATGACTAAAGGAACTTCATCTAAAATGGGTGGCAAGAAAAGCCATACTATGTGCAGACGATGTGGTAAACATTCATATCATGTACAAAAAAGGGTATGTGCTGCCTGTGGTTTTGGAAATAGTACAAAAATCAGAAAATACAATTGGTCAAGAGAAAAAAAATAAAATCTTGTCTTTCTATTATTTTAGGATTTGTTAATGTTTCATTACAAATATATCTAGTACTACTAATAAATCATTTTTAGTTAGCTTATTCTAAAATTTATTATATCGCTTGGTTTATGTTGGGTCTAAAATGTCAGATAAAAAATGCGATTTTTGTTATAAAAAACAGGGTTTTAAAAAACAAAACAGTAAAGAAAAACTTAAAGATGTAAAACTTGTAGTATTTGATATGGATGGTGTCCTAACAGATATTTATAGTTCCTGGAAATATGTTCATGATTTTTTTAATACCTCTAATGAAAAATCGGTTTATGCATAC
>CAZKUB010000180.1:0-2475 GCA_964555835.1 uncultured Thermoplasmatales archaeon | reverse complement strand
TAGAACCATCATGAAATCAATATTTGCCTCAATAATTATGGTGTTGGTTTTGATTTTTGCCAAAGGAAAGCTGGCAGATATGGCAGCATATCAGGCATTGCTTCTCATAAGTCAAACCATCTTGGGAATATGTGTTTATTCTACATTGATTTTTATTCTTGGCGTGTTTTCAAAAAAAGAACTTATCTATGTTAAGAAAATTTTTGTGCAGTGACTGGGAATACCATAAAACCAATAGTCGTTTTAGTGCCAGGCCCTTTGCATCTTTTTTGGACTACAGGTGTATACTACCTCTGGGAGCTTTCGAAGCAGTATCGGATTTTGCTGGTAGTAGCGGAAAACTATAGAAAAAATTCATTATTTATTAAAGTCTGCGAGTTATGCAATGTAATAGATATATGTTATCTTATCGATAACTATGGTGTTTTTAAGAGACATATGTTTTATTCAAGGGCATTTTCTAAATTAGCTGATAAATATTCTCCAATATTTGTATTGCAGCATAATCATGTTTATCCTATCAACATCTATCTTTATCATTGGTTCAAGAATAAAAATAATCACATCATTACAATTCAAATGGGACGGGAGGCGATGAATTGGGATCATGATTTTAGTTCCCGAAAAGCATTTACCATATCCAATATGAAAAGAAAATATCCTATTCTTCCATATTGGATGATCTCCATTATGCAAAAAATTAGGAGGAAAATACTTTTCTTTTTAGAATATTTCTTATTACCTTTTATATTTTTAAGGAAAATATTTCAACCGGGATTGGACGTTTATTCAGGCAAAATTTTTAAGCAGAATTCAGAAAATTATCATGATTCCTATTTGATGTATAAAACAAATGAGAAGGAAGTAACAGAAAAGGCAATGGGGCAGAGTGAAAAAATTGTGTTGATTCGCCACCCAGTAGAAACCACTGGGCAGGAATGTAATAATGTTCTTTATCCTTTAGACGTTGAGGAGAACAGGATTACTATTTTCCCAAGTTATGGTTTTGTCGATGTGTTATGTGCTCAAAACAGAATTAAGCAAGATGAGGTTAAAGAGCTAATAACCGGAAAATGGTCAGAAATAATAGAAGTTATGCATACTAAATTACCGGACTGGGAGCTGCTGTTTAAACTGCATCCAAACTCAGCAACGGATATAATTTGGCAGAATATACTGAAAAGTATCAAAAGCAATTGTCCTGATATTGTTGTTCTTAACGAGTCAGAAAAGGCTGAGAAATGGATACTTAAAAGCAAAATAGTTGTGTCGGACGTGTCTACTGTATTGTGGTGGACAAGCTTTTTAAGAAGCAAACTGGCAATTAGCCTTGATTTATTCGGGTATCCCGGCGGTAACGATATGGAGAAATATGATGATGTTTATTATATTTCAAGCATGGATCAATTTAAAAAAACAGATCTATCAGTGGAGCTAAGTAAAAAAAAAGAAAAGTTAGATAGAAATTTGCGAGAAAAAAATAGCTTATTAGATATCCTAAAAAACAATTATACTCAAAAATGGTGAGATATAATCGTGAGTAAAATAATGGGCCTAAAATTGTTTTTGAAAGAAGCACTTAAATACAACATCTTAACATATCATCATCGAGTACTTACGCCAACCGAACAGAGACATGATGATTTATACTTGGTATCCTTTCCAAAATCCGGAAATACATGGTTGTCTTTTTTGATGGCTAATATTCATCTTAAAATGAGTGGTATAAACCGAGAGGTGAATTTCTTTAATATACATGATTTTATACCTGATATTCACAGCACCCGGTATCTCAAAAGAGATATATTATTATTTCCTGGGCATAGAGTTATAAAAAGCCACTCAGAATTCAATCCGTTCTATAGAAAAGTTATTTATCTTGTTCGTGATCCTCGGGATGTAATGGTTTCTTACTACTGGTTCCAAAAGAAATTGGGTTTTTTTGATGATAGTTTGTCTGAACTAATACGCTCCCCTTTGTTTGGTATTACCGCATGGTGCAGGCATATTCAAGCCTGGTTTAAGAGGACTCCCGCATCAGTTAGCATTGATTTCGTTCGCTATGAGGATTTAAAAACCGACCCCGGTAAATTACTCAAAAGATTATATAGCCTCCTTGGCTATACAATTCCTATTGATATACTTTCGGAGTGTATTAAGATGTCCTCATTTGAAAATATGAAAAAACTTGAGGAGTATTATAACTACGGTGGAGATATGCGGTTTGCTGATTTTAAATTTATGAGAAAAGGGCAAAGAGGGGGATATAAATCTGAGTTGTCAAACAAAGATATCTCTTTCATAAATAAAAAAGCATCGCGATGGATGTCGATTTTTAAGTATAACAACTCATAGTACGGAAACTTGGTAGATAAAAGAGGTAAAGTGTATGATTAAACATATCAGTTACAAAAATAGAGTCATTTCTATTGTCATTCGTGCTCAATTTCAAAAGGATGGCATTGAATTTTTTAC
>CAZKUB010000179.1:0-3347 GCA_964555835.1 uncultured Thermoplasmatales archaeon | reverse complement strand
TTAAAAAAGAAGATCGTGGTCTTATCTTGAAAGAATATGATTTCGAGGTTTTTAATGAACTAATTGATTTATGGAAATGTAGAAGGAGTATCTATGAACTTTGATTTTAAAAGATTACCTGAAGATGTGAAGTTAACAATTTATTTTCTTATTTTGCTTATAATAAATTGGATTGTTTTTGATTTGATTAAATATATTTGGGCTGATGATCCTTTTCAGAAGGTTGTTTTGGCGCCTCTCGCTGAAGAGCCTTTTAAATTAATGCTTGCATTAGTCTCTGTTATTTATCTTTATCTTTTACTAAGAGTTCTTAAAAAATCAAAAAAAGAATTTAAACTAAAAATTGGTTTTTCAGCTTTCTTGAGTTATACATTGATTCCTTTTGCATGTTTAATGGGAGTTTGGTTTGGTTTTAATGAGGGTCCTTTAAACAATATTATTTTTCATTTTTCAGCTACAACACTTGCAGCAATACTAATAATTACTATTTTTAAAAATATAAAAGACAAAGATTGGAAGACATCTTGGAAATTAATCATCCTTTATATTTCAATGATTTTACCAATGCTGTTTCATAGTATTCAAAATCAGTATTCAAATATTGGTTATGCAAATAGCCATCCTGAATTCAATTATTTGGTAGTTATCGGCAGATTCTTAAAAAACAATACTTTTTTAGCAAATCAGGGAACTTTTGCTTTATTTTTGTTTGGACTGACATATGTTGCTTTGTGCATCTTTATTTTTAATTGGTTTTTAAAGAAGAAACTTAGTAAATTTTTTTTAAGGAAAGAGGAATGAATATGATTCAAACAGAAAAAAAGTCAAAAGAAAATCGCGAACGCTTTTGTAAAGGTATATTGCAAATTGGAAATCAAATGATAAAAAAGAAGAAAAACATCCTATTTTCCAGCTCTATTTTTCAAAGAAATTATAATGTATGTTATTATACAAAATATGCAATTAGAGGAGTATGTGAAAATATATGAAACCAGTTCCTTTGGATAGTGTTTTCAAAGAAAAGATATTTCGAATTCCCGATTATCAAAGAGGCTATGCGTGGGGAAAAGAAAAACAACTTAAAGATTTTTGGGAGGATTTAATTAATCTATCTGATGATGATAATCGTTCTCATTATACTGGGGTTTTAACTCTTAAAAAAATTAACAAAAATGAAGTTAAAGAAGATGATAAAGAATACTGGCTTGTTGAAGATCATTCTTATGAAATGTATCACATAGTTGATGGCCAACAAAGGTTGACAACCTTTATTATTTTTTTACAATCTTTTATTGATTTTATAAAACAAATACCAGACAATAAAAATAAAAAAGATGGCGAGATTTTTATTTCAGATAGCCTAAATATATCATCAATAGTTGAAAAGTTCATATATAAAATTAAACCAACTGGCGATAATTTTAGAACATATAAATTTGGCTACTCTGTAGATAATCCCAGTTATGAATTTTTAAGATATAATATATTTCATGAAGAAGCCCCAGGGTCTATTAAAAGAACTTTTTATACTCTTAATTTAAAAAATGCTCAAATATATTTTACTGAACAGATTAAGGAACTATATCAATCTGAGGGTTCAAAAGGACTCGAGAAGATATATAAAAAACTTACAAAACGGTTTCTATTTAATGAATATATCATAGAAGACGAATTTGATGTTTTTGTTGCGTTTGAAACAATGAACAACCGAGGGAAAAATCTTTCTGATTTGGAACTGCTTAAAAATAGGTTGATTTACTTAACAACTTTATATGAAGAAAGTGAATTAGATGCAGCAGAAAGAAAAAGCCTTAGAGATTCAATAAATGATGCTTGGAAAGAAGTATATCATCAGCTTGGCAGAAATGAAAAGCATCCACTAAACGATGATGATTTTTTAAAAGCTCATTGGATAATGTATTTTACTTATACCAGAAAAAAAGGAAACGACTATATACATTATCTCCTTGATAATGAATTTTCTACCCAAAAAGTATATAAAAAAATTGAGAAAAAAGTTTCACTTGAAATTCCAGAAGAACAACGCACAGATTTTGAAATAGACTTGGAAGAAAATGACAATAATGATGAAGAATCAGTAGAAACTAAAACAGTATCCATGGCTCAATTAAATCCAGCAGAGATAAAAGAATATGTTAGTAGTTTAAAGGAATCTGCTTTGCATTGGTTTAATAGTCACTATCCTGATTTAGCAGAAGACCTAACAGATGAAGAGAGAAAAATTTTAGATAAATTAAACAGAGTTGGTATGGGCTATTTTAGACCTTTTGTAATGTCTTTGTTTAAAAATGAAACAGATTCAGCCAAAAGGATTGATATATTAAATAAAATTGAGAGATTTATTTTTATTGTTTTTAGACTGTGTAGGGTGAGAAGGAATTATGGTGATAGTGAGTTTTATAATGCTGCAAAAGAATTTGATAAAGGAGAAATTAATCTTAATGATATCGAGGAAAAATTAAATGAACGTTCAGATTTCGCTTTTAACGAAGATGGATCTTTTGATATAAATGATTTTTATAATTATATTCTAAAGAAGTTTAATGAAGGAGAAAATCTTGGTTTTTACAAATGGAGTGGATTAAAATACTTTTTATATGAATATGAATTAAGTTTATTGACAGGTTCAAGACAACAAAAAGTTTTTTGGGCAGATCTTCTCAAAAATCCTAAGGATCAGGTTTCAATAGAGCATATACTACCTCAAACTTCAACAGATTATTGGGATGAAAAATTTAGCGATATTAATTCGAAAAAAAGGAAATTTTATACCGGATCTTTGGGTAATTTACTTCTTTTATCTGCAGCTATTAATAGCTCTTTGCAAAATGATAGCTTTGAAGATAAAAAAAATCCAAAGTTTGATGATGGGAAAAAAACACGTAATGGATATTCTGATGGATCTCATTCTGAAATAGAGGTTTCCAGATATAATAAATGGGATTCGGCGGCTATAAAAGAAAGAGGCTTGAATTTGCTTAATTTTATGGAAAACAGATGGAATATTAAATTTAAAGATAAAGAACAAAAAATAAAATTATTGTTCTTAAATCACAAAGACAATGAGTGAGAGCAAATGGCTATAAACAGCGAAAAACAAAAAATAATTGATTGCCCAGGTAACATCCTAGTTACAGCTAATCCCGGTACGGGTAAAACACTTCTTCTTGCTCATAAGTATGTTCATCTACTTAGGTCTGGTATTAAGCCTGAGGAAATTCTTTGTCTTACTTTTACTCGTAAGGCTAGAAAGGAAATGGAGGACCGTATTACTAATCTTATCAAGGATGAAGAAATTGATGTTGATTTTTCTGATTTGAATGTTC
>CAZKUB010000178.1:0-4222 GCA_964555835.1 uncultured Thermoplasmatales archaeon | reverse complement strand
AAAACAATTCTTATGAAAAAGACATCAGAAAAAGTCTAAAAAAATCATATTTTTAACAAAAAATATAAAATTCGGTAAGACTTGTACAACAAAGTCTTTTAAACTCTTTTTATAAATTAATTATTAAGTTGGACCGGGGGAGAAAATCTGATTTTTTCGCATCCTTTCACCTCCTCTCTTTACCACCTCCAAAATATTTCCCCGGCCAACATTTTTCCAATAAACGGATTGTATCCAATAAATTTAAACACTGTTTGTACATGAATTTTTTTCATGATTCATATAAAAAAAGAAGGATTTTATATAAGAATACTTGTTTTGGGATTGTAAGATGAAGAGTAACTATATATACAACAAACAATTAGTGTTTATGGGCGTGTTTATGGGATGAATAATGATAAAGAAGAAAAGAAATCTAATATAGAACTACAAGATGAAATAAAACAATTAAAGAAAAGAATAAAAGATTTAGAATACGAAAGAGACATACTACTGGCATTACATAGAAGAGAAAGCAAGTCTTGATAAAAAAACCGTATAAAGCAACTATTAAAATGATTTATAGACTAAGTTTAGAGATAATGCCAAAAAACAACTAAGAAGGATGGGAATAAAACATTGTTGACAAATTATTATAGTAAAATAAAAGACATAAAAACTAAAAAAGAATTCGAAGAAGAAACAAAAAGATTAAAAGAAGAATATGATGATTTATTTGATGAAGAAACAATTGCTCTTTTAATAGTTGACAGTCTTGGTAGAAATAAGGATTGCATCTACAAAATAAAAGATATAAAACCAGGTGTAGAATGCACTGTTTTTGGAAAAGTAACCTCGATAAATAAATCCCATGTTTTTAACCGTAAAAATGGTACTAACGGACGAGTAATAAACCTGGAGCTATCTGATGAAACAGGAACATGCGGTCTTGTTCTATGGAATAAAGATGTAGACATGGTCAAAAACAAAAAAATAAAGAAAAACACTACTTTAAAAATAATAAACGGCTATGTAAAAGAAGGTTACAATGGTATAGAGCTGAATCTCGGCAGATATGGACTTATCGAAATAATCGATGAAGAAATAGATGTTAAAAAACCAAAAGAAGAAAGATACTTGATACAAGGAGAAATAATAGATATACCGCCATCTAAAGCATTTTTTAAAGATAACGGAGAGTTTGGTTTTGTAACAAAACTAAAAATCAAAACAGATAATGACCTAAAAGAAATAACCATCTGGGATGAAAAAGTAAAAGAGATACAAAAATACAAAAAAGGTGAAAAAATAAAAATATCACATATAGACAACAAGCAAAGAAACGGAGTTATAGAACTGCATTTAAACGGTAAAGGAAAAATAGAAAAAATCTGATTTTAACATCCATCCTGCTCATATTTCTTATTTTTTTCAAGTGCACATTGAGTACGTTGAAGTTCCCTTCCAAGATACATATAATGCTCAGCAAGCAAACCTGGGATATGTTTTGCAATGGTATCTGAAAGAGCCGCTGCTTTATCCCCTATAAACACTTTTTTAAGATTACCTGAGACAATTCTTTCTTTTTTATAAACATTTGAATAATATTCAACACGGATTAGCTCTTTTTTTCTATCCAGTTCTATTATAAAAAAACCTTTTGAATCAAGAGTAATATCTTTTTCGGAGGTTTTTTCAGCTTTTATCAATGGTACTTTTTTTTCAACCATAAACAATTTCACCTGCTTTTACAAGGTTTTTAAGTTTTTCAAATGCAGCAGTCCTCGGCATCATTCTTAACCCACAATCTGGAGAAAGCTGAACTATTTTTTCCCCAAAGATATCAATTCCTTTTTGTATCTGGCTTACAATTTCATCAACCGTCTCAACTTGTACCGCATCTGATCTAACAGAACCAAGGCATATATCTTTAGAAAGGCTATAATCCTTAAACACGTCAAATAATGTAGGTGAAGCGCAAAACTCATGAGAAAGAATATCCACAGGTAATTCCAATAATTCAGGTACTATCTTTGATACATCACCGCATACATGTAATCTCCTGGTGGTTTTTACATCTTTGAAAACTAAATCTAATAAATCATTAGCATAATTAGGCATCTCAACAGAGTAAAAAGGCTCATCTACACTTATCAAATCTACATGCTCCTCAAGATTTTTTGCTTCATGATTCAAAACATCTGCAAGATCAAAAGCTAGTTTTTCCTCATCGTTATAAAACAAATCCACACAGGATCTAGCAAGAGTATAAGGTCCTGTTAAAAGTCCTATTAACTTGTTTTGTTTTGGAATAATATTTTTTGCGTATTTGATTTCATCAATTGTTATAGGACCAGTATATTTAACCCGGTCAACAATTTCAGGCCTGTCACGTATTCTACATCCACCGATATTTCTTAAAAAAATATGAACAAAAGAATCCTTTGTTTGCCCTGTTGATACAAGATTTATCCCTGATTTTACCATATCATCCACAGCTATATCAACATATTTATTCCAGTTAACATTTTTATCTTCAAAATATGATCTCATAAATTCCATTCTGTTATATTCTACAGGATAGCTACCAATAACTGTTGTTTGAGCTTTCATTTCAAAAGAGTCCTCCGGGGATGAAAATCAACAGGGTTAATTCCAAAATAATTCTCTGTGTATTCTGCAACAAGTATATCCTGCCATGCAATTACTGGAAAAACAGTCTCAGAGTTTTCCGCAGGGCCATATATTGCAAAATCTCCCCCAAACACAGGTATATTTATGTTTGATGCAGCATCAACACATTTTTTTGAAAAACCTAGAGTATCAAGCCATTTCGATTTTTCAACAACATTATGAATTGCACAGCCTGTAGGAAAACCATATTCTTCTTTTATAACAGGAATCGCCGCGATAGAAGCACCGCTGTTGTCACCTGGTGCCATTGCCGCGGTATCTACAAGTATCTTTTGGATTCCGATGTTTTTTACAAGGTTTAAAAGACCGGTGTCAAGTAAGTTTGCACCGTTTTCTAAAACCTCTATTTTCCCATCGGGTGATTTATCTTTAGGGTTAAACGCAACAATTATCGCTGCACAAGGAGTATGCTTTGTCAAAGCCTTTCGTTCTTCATCGGTGATTCCTACATGAATTGAATTATAAATAGTTCTGTTCAGAAGCTTATTTTCAGATAAAAACTCTAATGTTTTTATTTTTAAATCCGGCTCAATTACATCAATAGAAAAGGGCTTGCTCTCAGAAACATTTTCTACAATAAATTTGAGTATATCATTTATGAATTCTTCTTTTCTTATAAAAAAATCAGGTATAGCGGGACTGCCTGTTTTTTGCGAGCAATCATACATTATATCTAGATCTTTTTTTGCCTGTGTAAAATCAGGTTCTCCTTTGAAAAAAAATCCGCCGAATAGTGTTGTTGGGTACTGGCCTGGTTGTCCACCTATTTTTACTCCAGATATATCCTCTATTTTTTGTTCTTTTGTAAATGAAAACAAGATTTATTCACCTCTTTTTTCTACTTTTCCAAGATAATTTACAACTATTTTAGAGTGAAGAGCTCTTTTATCATCAAGTTTTACCTTTTCAGATATCATCCTTATAGCGATATAAGACTCTCCAAAACATGGTAATGCTTCTTCTAAACAATTTTTTATTTTTTCATCAATTTTTTCCTTATCAGTTAATCCTATTAAATCAACTGTTTTTATCTGGTCTTGAAATCTTTTTATTGCTTGTTCATCTAAATTTTCTATATATGGTATAGCTCCTGGTGCGTCAATTATTCTATTTGTTTCATCTATTCCATTTTTGTTTAAACAAATAAGAGACTCTCCTGATTTATGACCTCTTATCTCCTCGCCACATATGATTAAATATCGGATATATGGGTTTGAAATAAGATTTGCGACAATTTTTTCAATTCCAATGTTTTCTGTTTTAAGAGGTCCATATATCGCAACATTATCTGTAGGTGTATAATTGATATTTAATAATACCACTGCAACACAGCTTTGTGGATCACCTGTGGTAAACTCACCACCCCAGGGATAATACTCATCATTCATCTATATCCAAACCCTAAATAGATATATCTCTAATAATAGTTTTAGTGTACCTTACCACACCTTTATAAATATTTATCAATTACCCACATACAAGGGGATTTTCATGGTAAAAAAAGATAATAATACAAATGAAGAAGACCTGATAGATAAACTTTCAGGAG
>CAZKUB010000177.1:0-4410 GCA_964555835.1 uncultured Thermoplasmatales archaeon | reverse complement strand
TTGAATTAAAAAATATTTAGATTTAACGTAGAATTAAAATTTAGATTTGTATATTTAAGAGTGTTATTAGATCTGAGCCTTAATACGTTAACCTCCATTCCCCCCTTAAATACCTCATAGTTTGTCAATTTCAGTAGGTTTTAAAGGTTATGAAACCAATAATGGTAGAACTATTTCTCACCCATCTTCTTTCTTTTATATAAAAATGGCTCTATTAGTAAAAAATAATGATTTATTTTTTTCCTGTAATATATGCATGCTATGCAAAAGATTTATGTTCTAAATATTGTTATATAAAAATAGGTGGATATGAAAGTAAAGATTCTAGCAATTTTAATAATATTAGTATTATTACTAGTGAATATAGTAGGATCAACATCTTATGTAAAAACAAGTAAAATAGAAATTAAAAATATTGGAAATGAAAGCATCCAGGATATAAGATTTGAAGATAATGCGTTTCATAAAACAGATAAAAATTTCCATATAGAAACCTGGTATTTTGACGCGGTTTTTACTAATAATTATAGCATGTCCATAATTATTTCAGTATTACAAAAAGGAGATTTTGGTTTTGTATTATCTGGGCTTTATATATACAAAGATACAGAGTTGATATACCGCCCAAGAACGTTACATAGGTTAAAACAATTATCCGCTTCTGAAGAAAAACTAGATATGAAAATAAGCGATGAAACAATTATAAAATGCAGTATAAATAAAGATACAGGTAGTTGGACGTATCATGTTCAGGGGATGTTTGATGATGTTTCAGTTGATTTAAAATTTGTTAATATGACTGCGGGTTGGAAGACCAATATCACTGGTGGATGGTGGCTTGTTTCTCCGACACTCAATGTTACAGGGTTTATGATACTTGAAGGTGAAAATATATCTGTTTCTGGTGAAGGTTATCATGATCATAACTGGTTTTATCTTTTTACACCGTTGATGCAAAAAGGATGGCACTTTGGAAATATAGCAGGAGAAACATTGGGTGTTACCTGGGCTTATATTGTAAAGGATCGTTTCAACGTTGAGAGTATAGGTGTTTTAAATCAAAAAAATGAAAAGCCTATAGAGATCAACCCTGAAGATGTGAAAATTACGGTTACAGAATATGCAGTGAGTAATAGAAGGAGAATTCCAAAAAAAGTTACTCTAGAAATAGAAAATGAGCGATTGCATGTAGATATAAGCATGGAAACTCTTAACACCAATCATGTCAGGTTGCCGATACTAAATTACTGGAGATATCATCTAAGAATCTTTGGTACTATAACACTAGATTCTGTTACTGAAAATATAGATAATATTGGTATATCAGAATTTATGAGGTTTTTCTAGATTAAAAAAGTTTTTTAGATAAAGTTGTTGCTATCTACAAAAAAACAAGTATCTTTCATTTTTTTAAAAAGACAGAAGAACATATATAAAATACATACTTATTAAGAGAAAATAAGGGATGAGGATGAATTAGAACTTAATGAAAAAACGTATCATACTTTTAAAGAAGTAAAAAAGAGATTAAAACTTTAAATTTTTTAGAAAACTATATAAATTAGTTTAACTAATATAAAATTAGGTGAACTAATTATGACTCAGGCTTTGATAAAATTAAACGAGAACATAAATCGTGTTCTAAACATGGTTAAAGCAAAATATGATCTTAAAGATAAAAGTGAAACAATTGAGTTTATCGTAAAAAAATATATCGAATACGAAAATGAACCTGAGCTCAAACCAGAATTTATTAATAAAATAAACAAAATCAAAAAAGAAAAAAGTATCAGAGTAGATGATTTTGCCAAGAGGTATGGCTTGGATGTATAATCTTGAAATAAAGCCTACTGCTGATAAAAAATTTAAAAAACTTTCTAAAAAGAATAAAAAACAATTAATAATGATACATAAAAAAATACAAGAAATTAGAGCAAAGCCAAACCATGAATATAAACATCTTCACCCACCCTTACAAAACTTTTCAAGAGTTCATATCAATTCTCATTTTGTATTAATATTTGATATAAACCATACTGAAGAAGTTGTTACAATTTACTATTTCGGGCCTCATGATGATGCATATAAATGGAGACCAACTGTAAAGTAAGTTTTTAGGTTTTAGGCCGTAGAATCACTCCAAGAAATCACCCGAAAGCTCTTCTTTTAGACAAGAACACATAAAAAATTTTGTCGTTAATGGCATTCAACATCTTTCTTTTTTAATTTTAATTACTAGAAATATTATTACAATTCGTGGGCTATGAGTTTTTAAAGGAGTAACTGTTACAAGATTATAATTTGATCGAGGAAAAGAGTATGACTGAAGAAAAAACAGAAAAGAAAACAGCTGACAAAAAAAGAACTGATGAAAACGTTATATATGTTGGACGTAAACCTCCGATGAGCTATGTACTTGCGGTAGTAACACAGTTTCAAGGTAGTGGTTCTGATGAAGTTACTATTAAAGCAAGAGGCAAGTCAATAAGTACGGCGGTAGACACAGCAGAAATCGTAAGAAATCGGTTTGTCAAAGATGCAAAAATTAAAGACATAAAAATTAGTACTGAGAGCATCACCAATGAAGAGGAAGGCAGAACCTCTAATGTATCTTCAATTGAGATACTTTTAACGAAGAAGAGTAAATAAACGCTAAGCTTTTGCAATCAAGAGATAGGAGTTACTTACGTAGAAGTCCTAACGAAGTAAGCTCCTTTAATACTTTTTCTGCTGCTAAGCTCACTTCATCTATCTTTCTTGCACCTGCACAAACTATTTTACCAGATCCAAAGAGCAACAAAGCTACCTTAGGTTCTTTTATCCTGTAGACCAGTCCAGGGAACTGTTCTGGTTCATATTCTACATTATCCAAACCAAGAGCTACTGCTACTTCGCTAAGATTGAGTTCACCACCCAAATCAGATGTGGCTACGATGTTTTGTATGACTATTTCAGGATTTTTGTGTACTTTTACCCCCATTTTTTCTAGTTTTTCTGCTATTATTTTGATAGTAGTCATTACATCTTCTACAGTTTTTGCACCAGTACAGTTAGCCGCTCCGCTTCTGAAAAGAAGAGTGGCTGTTTTCGGATTACTTAACCGATAAACCAGTCCAGGGAACTGTTCTGGTTCATATTCTGCGTCTTCTAATGATTGTGCTATTACATCTAGATCTAATTTCTCTGCGAATGTTGTAGATGCTACAATATTTTGTACTTTTATTTCTATCATGATTATGTATCACTTTCCATTAAATTATGTAGTGTCACAGTCTTTAAGTGGCAATACCCAGAACAAGTACATCTATTAAAATAGTTCTTTTATGTTATAATGGCCAAATAATTTTTGATTTGTATCAAAAATTCCTAAGCAGATCTACTAATAGAATACTCTGAATCAAAAAAAATATACAAGGTCTAACTGAATTTATGCTGGGTATAGGCCGTAGGCCCCTTTAAACTGGTATTTTCTACTTATATTTTCATATTTTTCAAGGGTGACGTTCACCATATTTTTGGAATAATACTGCCGAAAAGTTTAAAAACTATAGTAAACTATATTATACTATGGACACTACAATTCAAATAAGTAATAGACTTAAAAAAGAACTTCTAAAAAGAAAATTCTTCGAAAAAGAAACTTATGAAGAAGTTATTTGGGATATGATAGAAGACAATCAAGAACTTAGTGAACAAACAAAAAAGGAAATAGCTCAGTCTCGTGCTGAATACAAAGCAGGAAAAACTCATTCTCTTGAAAAGATTAAAAAAGAGATGAAGAAATGAGCTACAAAATAACTTTTACAGACACATCAAGAAAACAATTCAGAAAACTTGAAAAAGATGTACAAGAACGAATTATTAAAGCCCTCGAAAGAATAAGAATAAGGCCAGAGAGATTTGTCACGAAATTAGTAGGAGACCCTGGATATAGATTAAGAGTCAAGGATTATAGAGTAATTTTAGATATTAAAAAATCTGAACTTGTTATTTTGGTAATTAAGATTGGTCATAGAAAAAATATTTACAAAAATTAAAAAGTTGCTGGGTGTAGGCGTATATGTTAATTCCTAAAAGCCTATACTTAAATAATTTTAGTGCAGGGGAAGTGAGTTCGACTTCAAGTTCAATGCAGTTAACTATATGCCCACATCGGGATGCGGTCGTTGTTTGGGACTATTTTATATTTTTCTTATCTGTTAATGTATAATTATTTTTAATCTTCTTTCGACTTGAATGTGTGCTGTTCCATCCTCACTTTGGCAACGTAATTTACTATTGCTTTATCATTGCCTCTATCGCCCTCTTCAACTACTTCATAATATTTGATCTTGTCTCTTAGCTCTATGTAAAACATTGGTAATTTATTTTTCATTAATATCCAATTCATTACAACCCTTGATGTTTTTC
>CAZKUB010000176.1:0-2159 GCA_964555835.1 uncultured Thermoplasmatales archaeon | reverse complement strand
CGACAGAAAAAGCAAAAACATTATTACATAAACGACAGACTGAGTAGCATTAGTTTTTTTGCATATTGCATTGTTTTTATACTGTTTTTTCATTATTTTTGAGATATCTTGATGTAATATAATGACAATGGACAAGACAAGAAGGGAAAATTGTATGAAACTATTAAAATATAATATATCAATAGGTATACTAATGCTGCTGGTAGTGTCGACCATATCAGTTTCAGCGGCAACAGTAACAGATCCGGCAAATGTTATGTATCAAACATCAGGGTTCGAAATTCTTATCTTCCTTGTTGCAATAGGGATCGTTGCTCTTGCTTTGGTAGTATACAGAGGATATAAGAAAAGAAAGAAGACTCTTGGATATGAATATCCTGCTCATGAGAAAGGAAAGTTAAAATAAATGAGATGAAAGATATAAAAATTTTCTCATCTCTTCTTCCCTATTTTTTCGTCGTATGTTCTTTTAAGAATCTCATGCACTTGTAATCTAACATGTCTATACCTGATATGTCCATATAACTAATGGAGCGGTGAAAAAATGAAGAAAAGTCGTGGCGGTAGAATAATCGTAGCAAAAAAACGAGCAACAAACGCGGATGGTGGTAAAGGTCCTGTTAAGAACAGACCCGCAGGTCGTAGAATAATGAAGATTTTAAAAATAGAGGCCTTAATTTCTTTTTTTGTTATGTGACTCAGGTAAACCCTGTAAGTGTAATGAAAACTTCAGTTTATCATCCCATCTAATATATATATTGAAAAATTGAAGTAATGCGTAATGCTTTTACTCAGCTGCATAGATTATTGATTAATCAAAAAGATATCGATGTGACAATGTAAAGCAAACAACATTGTTTTTATACTGTTATTTAGTTGTTTTCAAGATATGCTGATATAACATAATGACAATAGCGTAAGCAAGGTGAAAGAAAATGAAAAGAACAATAATCTGTTTAGTAATAATAGCAGCATTTGGCGCATGTTTTGTAACAAACGCAATGGCCGCTCCAGAAATAACAGGGGTACGAGGCGGATATGGCGTTATTGCAACTGTCTCAGGTGCAGAAAATCTCGATTGGAAAATAGAGTTGGGCGGTCAGCGTATATTCCAAGGTGGGGTAACAGAAGGTGTTGTCGGTAGCGATGGCACTGCAACAATCCGAACGCCCTTATTTCCACCAGCCTTGGGATTTGGAAAAATAAATATAACGGTAGTGCTCTATTGGAATTTCATCCCAGTTGCATGGGAGCAACGTAATGCCTTTATGCTCGGGCCCATAATCTTGTCTGTTCAGTAAAAGCCATAACGTGGTATCGTATCAATGAATAGACAAATGATAAGGATGGCAGACATCCTTCTCATTTTTTTAAAGTCTTGGAAAATTGTTAAGCCCAGCCTTGTACTTGTTATAGCTTTGCAACATTAGTTTCTTTGCATATTACATTGTTTTTATACTGTTATTTAGTTGTTTTTAAGATATGCTGATATAACATAATGACCATTGAGTAATCAAGGTGAATAAAAAAATGGAAAGTAAAGAATTTATGAACGCAGATGTCTTTGCCCAAGACGAAAAAATTGGCTCAGTGAAGGAAATAGGAATAAATCCAGAAAGTTGGGACATTACCCATCTTGAACTTCAGTTGACCCGAGATATCGCTGAATCTGTGCTTGGTGCAAAGAAACATGGAGTACGTAATATGCTGGCTATTTCAGCATTAAAAGACGGTACAGCTCGTTGGACTGAAAGAGGACTTAATATAAAGGTCTCAAAAGCCCAGCTTCATATGTACTTAAAACCAGTAGAACCCGTAGAAAATCGTTAGTATATAAAACAGTTGGATGGCGCGCGCAATAACCCGTGCGAACATCCAGTCTAACGTCTAACTAAACATTATATAAAAAAATAAGGAGATAAAAAATATGAATAGAATATTAATAGTCATCGGAATTGTAGTTGCGATAATTGGTGTTATAGCAGGTGCTATAGTAGTAACAACCCCACAACTATTTGGACTAGTCCACACTGAAAGCACCCCATATGCGCAATACATGATTCCATTGATAATTGGTGGAATGGTGCTGATTATAGTAGGAATTATGATACCAAATAAAAAAAATTAAAGAAAATAGAATTAAGAACATATAGATAATA
>CAZKUB010000175.1:0-1629 GCA_964555835.1 uncultured Thermoplasmatales archaeon | reverse complement strand
TATTTCATATTTTTCTAACAAATCTATTATGTGAAAATCAATTATTGCATAGTCATCAAATCCTACGTTTCGTAAGAAATGACTGGCTTCCTTGTAGCCAATTCCTTTAACATTTTTTACTATCCATTCTCTAAGTGCTTTTCTGTCATGAAAGCTTACAACTTCTTTTAACTTATCTTTACAGCTTCTTGCTTTATGTATATATTCTGATCTTTTGTTTGGAAATCTGTGACCCTGTGTTTTTAGTTTTTCTCTTATTTCGTTTTGATTGTTTGATAAAAAGCAGTCTCCTATTTCTTTTTGAATTTTTATTGTTTTTTCAGCGTTAAAATTTGCAGTTAACAAACAGAAACATAATTCGCTGAATAGTTCTTCGTTTGAATCTTTGTTTATATCTCTGAATTCTTTTATTCTCTGGTTTATTTTTGTATTTATTTCACTATTTTTAAGCTCTTCAATTTTGTCGATTAATCTTTGCATATATACTCATCTTTTTTTCGTAAATGTTTTTTTAGTTATTTAAAAAGAGATGTTAGGGATGATTTTAAGTGGAGAAAAACACAAAAAAAGTTTTTTGAGGAGGAGAGGAGGAAAGGATGGGATTTTTTTACAAAACAATGGTTTCTCCACTTTTTTTACACCCCCACAATCTTTAACTTTAGTTTTTTCACTATATTTTTTATACTAATTTTGTAACAAATCACCCCTAATTAACAATCGTTAATGTATGTTGCGTATTTAAACTTTTGGGCGCGCTTTGTTTTTACACAACAGTTCTTACGTAAGACTTGCTCGCATCATAGTATATAAGAAATAAACACACGTTAATTATAAGTATTCAAAGTGTTATTCATAGTTATGAGACGTACAACCTGTGAATACATGATGTGGAATGGGCTACCAGTAATCAGAAAAAAAATCGCAGAAAGTATGATTAATGACTATGGATTGACACAAAAAAAAGCTGCTGAAAGACTGGAGATAACACCTGCGGCAGTATGTCAGTATCTTTCTAAGAAAAGAGGACGTTTTGATATAGAGAACCAAATGATTTTAAGTGAAATAAAAATTTCTGCAAAAAAAATAATTGAAAATGGAAATGGTGAGATACTAATTGAAACTTGCAGAATTTGTAAGTTGCTAAGAAAAAGCGAAGAGTTTAAAATTTTTTGTCCAGGTTGCGACGAATAATAAAAAAATTATTTATCTAGATTTTAATGCTATCTTTATACAGATGATAGACTTTTATCATATGATCTGGCCTGTAGGATTTTTTTGCTCTTCTGAGACCAGGGATATCCATATCTGACTCTCGGTTGATAAAACGAGATTTTTTTTTAATTATCTCTGCGGCTTCCTGATTAATTGCTTTGTAGATGCCATCATAGTCAGGTGATCCTTTTTCATAATGAATAACTGATGTATCTTTATTCATCTCCTCAAAAACAGAGATTGCTTCTACCTCTCCAGATATTCTGAATAAAATACCTGATAAGTTAAGTTTAAAAAAATTATCCATGGAGAAAAGTATTGCTTTTCTTTCATTATCTAAAATGTAATCGGATTCACAATCTTTCCAGAGACACCAACGTTTTAAAAAATTTTTAACCTCTTTAATACTAGTGTCAT
>CAZKUB010000174.1:0-2675 GCA_964555835.1 uncultured Thermoplasmatales archaeon | reverse complement strand
TCTGTGATCTTATAGATTTTAACATTTTTGTTACTTTCAATTAGCTCAACAAGGTTCAAGCCAATAAGCGACTCGTCATCACGATAACGAGAGTTCATCCCACGGATAGCACCTATCACATTTGTAGGAGTAGTTTTTACATTATATGCAATATCTGAAGTATAGCTACCACTTGGACTAATATCAAAAAGGTACTCTGCAATCTTTTTTCTGACGCTACTCCGTCTTAAAGACCGCATCACGAGAGGTCTTATAGTATCCGGAGTAACATTGTTGTCGCTATCCTGCATCCCATCCACTTACTAAAATGAATGTGTATCTCTTTTAATAACTTATCGCTTAGTTAAGTATTCAACTGCATATTCGCCTGCATAATCACATGCAAAACCAAGGAAATTTCAGAGATGATATGTTATATGTCAAAATTAGACATATGTTTGTTTATTAGAGATCTAATGGTGCCTGAAGTGGCAATAGTATCTATTGCTACTTTTTTATCTTTTATTCTATCTATATTATTCAAAATTTCAATAGTGTTTTCTTTTTCGGTATGTTTGCATCTAATTACTCCTTGTGATCCATTGAATCTTATAAGAAACAAACCCATTTCTTTAAAGCTTTTTTTACAAAGATCTTGAGCTTTTACTCTGATTTCTTTTATTATATCTTCTTTTAAAATGGGTTCTTTGCCATCATTTTTGATGATAAAACCGATATATCTACGGCGTCTACCCTCTTTTATAATTTTTATGCACCTCTACTCTATAATTTAGAAAGAAAAAAATTGTTTTTTTATTCAGACTCAATCCTTGGTGCTAGTAGATAGGTTACGTGTCCTTTGTTATTTGCGATATTAAACTCAACTTTTATTGGATTGTCGTTTCCAAGCATAATTGTTATGAGATCCTCGCTTTTTACAGGTTTTATCATATTGCTGAAATAATCTATTGAAAACAGCGATTTACATTTTGAAGAGGCATTAAGCTCCTTTAAAAGATCTTTTGGTAGATTTAAGTTAACCGTATCTGTATCTCCTTCTGCAAATAGTTCGAAATTATCTTTGTTTGCAGTTAATGATAAATGATCAGATACTGTTTCTGATGCTCTAACACCTTGAGTCAGCTCAGATGCACTCAAAACAATTTTTGCTGGTAAATTCAAGTTAGGCATTTTTGGATCTGGCATGCCTGCTGTGTCAATAAGTCCCATTTTACGAACTAGGTTACCAATTTTTATAATCAAACGGTTTGTACCTTCATCATATTCTAAGGATACAATATCTCCCGAGCTGGAAAGACGCATTATACTAGCAAACTTATCCATGTCGATTCCTAATTCTATTTCTTTTGCTTTAAATTCTTCAAAAGCATCACTTTTAATTTCAAGATCTACCATTGCAACATGTGCAGGGTCGACAGCTCTTAGAGAGATACCTTTTTGGTTGATATTAAATTTCGCTTCATTTACCAGCGGTGATACTACGTCAATTATTCCTTTTAGTATATCTGATTTTACTTTAGCATTAAACATACTCTGTTTTCCTCCCCGATTTTACAAAGTTTAAACAAGTCTTTTTTTTAAGAAATTATAATGCATCAAGTGTTTATAACACTGACGGTATTTCGATAATTTAACCAAACAGTTTGCAAATCTTAATCCTCACGCCACTTGTAGCTACACTTGGTACATGTATAAAAACGACTTTCCGGTTCGTCACTACTTCTCATCTGCCTTATTATCCAGAATGCTTCTTTATTGTTACATTTAGGGCAAATAATCCTTGTTTTTGGTAAAATTGATTTTTTATCTTTTTCTTCGATTATTGTCATTTCTTTTTTTTCCTGTTTCTCAACAACTATGTTGGCACCTGTTTTTTTCTTTGAATAACCACACTTCCTACAAACTATTTCTTTTCCTGACGGATACATTAATACTTTACACTTTGGACAAAACATTTTTATTTACACCTCTGGATTATATCTCTTATTATCTTTTCATGATCAAACGAAAGCTCAGGTAAATCGTTAAGTTCAAAAAACTTTGCATCTACTGCATCATCACCACTTTTTATCTCTCCACTTTTAAACTCTAATAAAAAAACAATTGTGATAGTGTGTCCTCTAGGATCCCTATTTGGCTCTGAATAAACTCCAAATAGTTCTTTTATACAGGTTGATAAGTTTGTTTCTTCTAGAAACTCTCGTACAACCGCATGTTCTACTGTTTCACCATACTCTACAAACCCTCCGGGTAAAGACCACTTACCTTTGAAAGGCTCGTTTTTTCTCTTAATTAATAATACTCTTTTTTTGTCTATTAGTATTCCATCGACGGTTAATTTAGGAATTTTATAATTCATATTTCATCAAGATACACTAGCATGTATTTAACATTTAATAAAAATCTTGTTATTTCTAAACACTTTTTTTGAAAGGTCTGTTATTAATAACCAAGTTTTACTTATCTATTCATTTCTTGCCAAAAATTAGGTAGTTCTTTTTGCAACTCTGATTTCCAAAAATTAAAAGTTTTTTCATCTAAATCTCCTTTCTTAATAATTCCAAAAAAATTTGTACGCGGCTCTTGTATCAATATACTTTTTTCCATTATGCATCCCTTCCCATAATAAACTTGGGAAAAGATATAATGCATTATGGCTTTATTACTATTTTTAG
>CAZKUB010000173.1:0-3605 GCA_964555835.1 uncultured Thermoplasmatales archaeon | reverse complement strand
GGAGAGGGATTGCTTGGTATATATGGTGGATTATTCATGCGGGTGGTAAAACTCCATATTGGGCCAGTGGTTGATGCTCCATGGTTATCCCAGGCGACAATTTTCCAGTAGTAAGTTGTTTCATATTCTAGTCCACTTGTGTGATATGTCATTTCGGATTGGTTGTTATTAACTAGTTGTGGTGAGGGGTTATCGCTGAAGTAGATATCATATGTTACAATGTCATCTGGGTCTGGATCTCCTCCATTCCAGCTGAGGGTTATGTCAAGTTCTATATCTGTTGCACTATCAATTGGATTGGGATTGCTTGGAGTATAGGGGGGGCTATTTCCAATAAGTGTAAATTCCTCACTTTCATTTAAACCTGCAATGTTTACAATAATGATTTTGTAGATTCCTGTTTCAATACTATTATCTATTGACCATATGTAGTATCCTTGGAGACTATTGATAGGTTCATCGTTAATTGAGTGTAAATATTCATAATCATTGCTTTCTGTTTTTTTATAAAGCAGCAACATGACATCAGGTCCAATATCACCTGATGAACCCCATTCTATTATCTGATTAGTGTTGCGATGCCACACTGAGCTTGCATTAGGGGACTGTAAATATATGATTCCATCTGGAGGTAAGACAGTAACGTTGAGCGGATCTGAAAGCGGACCAATTATACCATATTCAGAGTTTTCTTTTGCTTGCACTCTGACACTATATACACCAGGCTTGGCATATGTATATGTTTTAGAAATTGTCTCTCCTGAGGGATATGGCCCAAGCCACTCACTTTCATTTCCATCATCCCAGTAAAATCTGTAATAAATAGAAACATTTTCGGGGTTAGTTGCAGATGCAGTGAACTCAACAGGTTGCCCCATCTTTGTTTCATTCACGCTTGAAGAAAAATTTTGTATCTCTGGAGTATTTTGATAGGTTGGAGGCTTATATGGGTTTGTCCATTCTATTTTTATACCATCAAAAGTGACTTTGTTATCAGCCAAGCCTTCACCGTCAAAACCCTGAACGCTAAAAAGTAAAATACTTGAACAGGCTTCCAACCAGATCCTATAGCTCTTTCCCTCCCGCAAATGCACAAACATTGAATTGCTTTCAAATGTAAATGAACCAGAAGGATATTGCTCTTGAAGGATTAATATTTCATCACGAGATAACTCTTTTGTACCGACTGGTTGGTTATAAGGTGGATATACGTTGTTATTCTCTTCAACTGAGAGAGTTGTAGTGATACGCGAATTCGCAAGAGCGTTTGTTTTCATCCATCCTTCATATTGTCCTTGTGCGCGTATATGTGCAGAATGATATGCTCCTTCTTGAGTGATAACTGGAACATCTATTGTAACTCCTATAAGTGTATTTGTAAAGTAATTTATTAAGTAAAATGGCCAATAAGAGGGTACTTCTGCAAAAACGCCAGAGCGTACATATTTTTCTTCAAAATTGATTTTATTTCCATATCCATAGCCGTTGAACCATTCGTTTTCGTTAGATGGAAAGGGATCTAATGATATAAATGGAGTGTAAATTGTTAATGAGTTATAATAAAAATCTATTGTAGGATCATTAATAATTTTATTAAAAAGACGTGTTTTAAAGTTTGCTGTTTCACTCCAGTCACCCCATGCTACACCATCCTTGAATCTGATACGCCAATAGTAGTTTGTCCCTTGCTCTAGTTGATTACCAGCGTATTGAATATCTGGGCTTCGTGAACCAACAGCAACTTGACATGATTGTGTGTGATCCCACATTTCAACTACACCCCAATTATCGTTAGTACCTACTTGTATCTGTAGAGATGTAGCTGTATCCCCTGAGTTTTGATCGTTATAAATAGCGCTAAAAACTGGATTGGTATTTTTTATGTTCTGTGGGTTGGTCTGGTCATTACACAATAGATTAGTTGGTGGGCCTGGTGGGTGATTCTGCTCAGTTATTACTACAGTCTTTGGTTGTGACCATCCACTTTCAGCACCGTGAACATCTTTTGCTTTTGCTCTTATATTATAGGTGCCCGGGTCATTCCAAATTTTCGGACAACTTTTTGTTGTTCCTGAATTATAAGGTCCAAGCCAACCACTGGTTGTTCCATCATCCCAATCAAATAGATAATACACCTGATCACCATTTGGGTCAATAGCTGAGGTAGAATAGGAACGTAGTTGAAGAGTGTAACCAGAATCTGGCCCCGAAGGTTTACTAGGAGTATTAGGTGGCTGATTAGGAGTAGTTGTTGCAGATGCACTACTGTATCCAGTAGAATATTGGTTTGAGTAACTGTGATACGCCCATGCTCTGTAATAGTATTTTGTTCCACTGTTTAATCCACTGTCAGTTGTTGATGTTCCTGTGCCATAGTATGCTTGTGCTCCATCATTTACGTTTGAAGGGTAGCTGCCTGTTTTTCTTCGAATCATTGTGTAATCAGCACCTGAGCCTTTGTTCCAAGAAAGATCAATTGAGGTAGGTGTAGGATTGCCTGCGTTAAGACCTGATGGATTTCCGGGTGGTGGTACGTAATCAGACCCATATGTCTTAAACCTTAGATCCCAAGACGGATTTTGCTGCCATGAGTTGGAATCATAGCGGTACCAAGCAGTACCTCTAGAATATGGATTGCTTTTAGAATGCCACCAGAGATATCCGCCAAGCTCAGGGTCCATACTAGTTGTTTCCAGAACAATATAATAAGTTGATTCTGGTGTTACAACAATGTCATCAAAATCAAAATTTACCCACGATTGATAACCAAAATATGGAATTTGACTAGCAGTTTTTTCTACAGTTACTAAATTTGCTCCTGTAAGACTACTTCTTATGTGCATTTTTAAATTGGAAGCGGTATTAATATATGTTCCAACACATAACTCTACATTAGTTAATACAGGCATTGTTGGCTTGAAAGACTGCGCCCAACGTATTGTATAATCAGGACCTATAGTAACAACTACTTGCCCATCCCCTATCGTGTTATATTGATCAAGTTGGCCTCGTTGATTTGCCGATACAGGTTGTACAAAAACAACTGAAACAATCAGCAGCATCAATACTGACAGGATGCTATACATTCTTTTCTTTAAAAAAATCTGGTTCTTTTTTATTTGTCTCTGCTTTTTTAAAAATCTCAAATTACTCCTCCGATTTTGACACATTTTTAACACCCCCAATACACTTCCAATTTTTTAAAACTAATATTAGATTTATGTATAAATATTTTTATATATATTAAACCCCATAACTTGCAAGATGCCTGATTTGATCTCTCAGGATTATGCCGTATATAAAAAAAGATTTGATTTTTAGTAAAATTTAAATCTTATTTTTTCTTATACCATATTTGTAATCTGGGCATTGTTTTTTTGTTTTATTGTTTCCAGCCCAAAAAACCAGGAAACAGTAAAAAAAATTTATAATGGGTGATACAGAGTTTGGAAAAAAAACAGAAAAACATTGTATTAGTATTCATCGTGTTTATTGTAATATTTATTTTATCACATGATCTCTGGGCATGGGGACAGCCAACATCTGTTGAGTCTTTAGTTTTAGGTTTACCCGTCTGGCTTTATTATTTATTATTTTTAACTCTT
>CAZKUB010000172.1:0-6440 GCA_964555835.1 uncultured Thermoplasmatales archaeon | reverse complement strand
AGAAAAACAGAAGTTAGTAATATAACGGGCTTGTGGGGATTCGAACCCCAGGCCAATCGGTTAAGAGCCGATTGCTCTACCTAGCTGAGCTACAAGCCCCTACAGGAGTAATTTATGATTGAAAAAGAGCTAACGGCTCAATGATTTTAAAGATTGTGGTAATAAAAAACAAAACATTGATATTAAGGATTAGATAGCCAAATTGTTATTTTTCTAAGAGACACGCCGTTTTCGCGCAGGATATTTTCAAGTTCCCAAGAGTCTTTTTCAGGTATCAATATTGATGCTATACCTATTCGTAAACCACCTAATTTTTCAACTAATCCTTCTTGTTTGTTTGTATATATCTTTCCTTTGTATTTTTTCTTAGTTTTAATGCCATACAGCAATCTTTTAATTTTCATTTTTTTTGACTGATTAAGATTGCTAAGATCAAACTTGATAATTTCATAAGGTTCAAGTTCAAGTTGTTGAATAGATGCATCAGGTGTTTTTCCATAAATTGTAATTCCTTCCCTCAATATAGTTTCAATAAATTGTCTATCTAAGCCTTTGAACGAAGGATCTGTAAAAACTAAATTGATATTCTTATCATATTCTTCTTCAAGATCTAACATTTTATTTGATATATTGCTTTTTGTATTTTCATTTTTTAGAATGATGCAAATATCAAGGTCGCTTTCCTTTCCTGCTTGATCTCTTGCTACCGATCCAAATACTATTACTGATTCTACTTCTGAATATTTGTTAGAGACGTGTTTAATTTTTTCTATTAACTCATCAGTTTTTTTATTCATCGACATTTTCACCTAATTTTTTAAGACATATCTTTTCAATTGTTTTGTAACAAGTTTTTACATTTTCCATATCAGTTTCAGTCCATGAAAAACCATATGCAAATTTTGGTCTTAGCTGATTTTCAATTTTTTGAAAATTCCTCCATATTTCATCAGCATTATCTTTAAAAATAAACTCGTTCTTAGTTAGAGTTGATCTCAAATGTTGATGTTTATTGATATGAACTCTCTCTTGAGCTGCACAAGATTCTATTAGATGATAAGAAGACAAAAAATAAGCTTCAACACGTGTGCCTTCAAAGTTTTTAATATTTTCTGCATCACTCTTAAATTTTTTATAAAGTTCAAAATGATTTTCTTTACTACCCATGATATCACATTCGTAATATTATATAACGAAAACACGTATTTAAACCTTTTCGTTATATTATATAACGAATTATTTTTTTAAAATTTAATAGAAGAGCAGATTGAATTAGCTTGCTCTACCTAGCTGAGCTACAAGCCCAAAAAGAAAGAACAAAAGAAAAAAATGCAAGTTTTTAATCTTTTTCCTCAACTTTTGAAATATATTTTGCATCAACAGAATTCGTCAAATAAACATCAGTTCCAGCATGATATATTTTAAGACCATCTTTTTTTGCTGTTTTTCCATCTATTCTTAGTATAATAGGATCTTCAATTCTTACTTTTCCAGCTTCTCTTGCTTTTTCGACACTTCCACTTAGGTGTACTTGTTTTCTATCTGAAGGGTTTATCCCGTTTTCAAGAACGATATCTGCTTCTTCCTCAGATACTGGGTAAAAAAATTCTTTAATCTCTGCCTCAGGTAAGTCATCAAGAACTAGTTCTATTGTGTGGCCATACGTAGCTCGTATCATACCTCCATCTATCTGATAACGCCCACGTGGATCTGTATCAACAAGACCTTGTATATGTTTTTTCCTAAGCCATTTAAAACCAGAGCGACTTGTACCAATAGAATGAATCAATTCTTCAATATCTACCCAACCTTTTCCATCCATCATAAGACCCATTTTGTCTGGAAAATGACGAAGAGCACCTGCAAGAATTCTACTTAACGAATTCAGTTCTTCATCATTCATTAAAAACCTGCCTTTTTTCTCACAGATAGGGCATGTTTCCTGGCGGAAATATCCATGTTCATCACATTCTGAAAGCATTTTATCAAGCCCATAATAAAAATATGAAGTATAAATTTTTGTACTAAATCACCATTACAGTTTTTAAGGTGAATGTTTGCAGAATCAAGAAGAACTTAAAAAATTAGCAGCAGAAAAAGCATCTGAGCAAATAAAGGATGGCATGATAGTTGGTCTTGGAACAGGGTCTACTGTAGAGTATACTCTCAGAAGACTAGGTGAAATGGTTAAAGATGGTTTGAATATACAAGGAATTCCAACATCAGTTCATACAAAAAGAATTGCAAAAGAAGAAAACATTCCATTAACAACACTGGAGGAACATCCTGAGATTGATATAACAATCGATGGTGCTGACGAAGTTGATTCGTATTTAAACCTTATAAAAGGCGGAGGAGGCGCTCTTACTCGTGAAAAAATTATTGCTTTTAACTCTAAAAAAGTGATAATCGTTGTTGATGATACAAAGATTGTCAAAGCACTTGGTATAGACTGCTCATTGCCTGTTGAAGTTGTCAAGTTTGGATGGCAATCTACAAAAAAAGCACTAGAGCAATTTGGTTGGCAGCCTGCAAGTGAAAAACTTGAAGAAGTTGCATGTAAGGTAGAACTAAGAAAAATAATGGGAAACGATCCATTTATAACAGATAATGGCAACTATATATTAGACTGTGAATTTGAAAGAATAGCATACCCTGAAGAGCTTGAAAAAGAAATAAATAATGTACCCGGTGTCGTAGAAAATGGCTTATTTGTTGATTTAGCTGATGAAATAATAGTCGGTGGAAAGCAAGGTATTATTACTTTAGATAAAGAAAAAACTGTTGTTTAAAAATGGTAAAAAAAGTAAAAGAGAAAATTAACAGTACCAAAAGGAAAATAATAGATACAAAGGATAAAATCAACTCAGTTGATTTTGATGCTCATTGGTATAGACGGATTTTTCATACGTTTGCCGCCTCATTTCTTGTCTATTATATATTGCCAGATATATACTGGTTAAATGTTTTAAAATTTTGGTTTCTTCCATTAATTGTAATTATTGTATTTTTGGTTGAAATTCTTCGATTAAAAGGTTTTATTAGTAACCGGCATATCTTTGGCCTTCGTTTATATGAAAAAAATCGTGTTGGAAGCTACGCTTTTTTTGCAGCTGCAATAATGATTCTATTGCTCTTTTTTCCTCAACAAATAGCAGTACCTTGTATCCTTTGTGCATGTTTTGCAGATCCAACCATTGGTGAAATTAGAAATAAGTTTAATAACAAAAGAACAATTTTAATCGGTTTTTTAATTTGTATGTTTTTCTTCATGATTACATGGTACAAAGCAGATCCAGCCCTTATGATTCTAGTAGGAATTGTTGGTGCTACAGGTGCCATTATTGGTGAAACAAAAAAAATTTATTGGATAGATGATGATTTTATGATTCAGATGATACCTGCATTGCTTCTGCTTGTTATATGGTATGCCTCACCATTTTTTGGTTTAAGCATGCCAGACCCTATTATTTATCCTATTTCAAGTATATAGTGTGACTAAACTATGAAAAAAGAAAAAACGGCATATATCAAAGATGCAAAAAAAACTGAAAGACTTGTTAGAATAGAGTTAATCTTAGCACCGTTACTGGTTATTTTTCCATTTATTGCAGGATTTATTTTTATCTATGGTTGGTATATTCGAGGTTTTCTTACAGGTTCTTCTGCTTTTGATGGAGAGTTGATACTAGGTATTATCATAATTTTTGGAAACCTTGTTTTTGATATACCTTTTATAAAATCACTTAGAAATTTTACAATTTTATCCAAGAAATTAAAAAATTGAAATTTCTATTTTATGAACCTGCTTTCATAAAATGCTGGTAGAATTAATGCTGCTGCAATGCAAGACATAGCGGTCATAAATATTATTACTATTACAAATTCGTTTAACGCTGTTACTCCTATGAAAAAGATTGAGACCATTCCAAAAATAGTCGTAAGTGCTGCTTCTACTAATGAAAGCCCTGTTTTTTCTATAGCTATCTTTGTTGCATTTCTCTTTGGGACCCCATTTGCTAGTTCTTCTCTTATTCTATGTGTAATATGTACACCATAGTCTATTCCAATACCTATCATAATAGAAGCAATTGTTATAGTTATAGGTGAAAGGGATATATCTGTTAACACTAGAAAACCTGGCTCCCACATTAAAACAAACGCAACTGGCATCATTGTTAAAAATCCATATAAAGATGAGTTAAATATTAGTATCAATACAGCAAGAACTAAAAGAAGTGCTATTGCCATTGATCTTACTTGCTCGTCAGATAATTTTTGATTAACTGATACATATACTGCATCTTGTCCTGTTAATTGGGATACTTTACCATTCCTTGGAAGATTTGTAGTTGCAGCAATATGGTTTAATTCATCTATTGTTCTTTGTATATTTTGCATGCTCATGCCAGGAATTAGTGAGACTACAACTATTGTTTTTGAACGATCTTCATTTACTATTCCCTCCCGAGCGATTTGATCAAAGATTATATTATCTGCATCTGTAAGATTTGCAAGTTTTTCCATTATGACATTTCTGTTGATTATTTCATAATACTCAATTATCGTATCAGCAATAGATGAAATAGTAGCACCTTGTGCTTTTGCTCTCATTTTCTCCTGCATATCATATATTGCCTTTATCACTTCAGGATCTTCTAAACCACCCGGGTCTGTTTCTATTAAAAATGCATTAAAGTTTCCACCTTGTCCAAACTTTTCTGAATATTCAAACATTGCCTCAACTTCAGGCAATCCTTCTGGTGCCATATCATAATAATTTACATCAGTTGTAACTTGTGGAATTAATATTGCCGACATAATGGCAAAAAAGATTGCTGCTAGTATGATTCTATAACGGTTTTTAATTGCAAAATTCGCAAATGAAGTCCATTTTGGGATAACTCCTGTTTTTTTGAAGTTAAGTATCAAACAAAAACATGGTACCAATACTATTGCTGAGATAAAACAGAGCAATATACCAATTGCACATCCAAATCCAAACATTACCATTGGAGACATACTTGAAAGCATAAGTGACCCGAAACCTATAACCGTTGTAATTGTTGAGAGTAACACTGCTTTTCCTGTTGATCTTAATATTTTTTCAATTTTGTCTACATCATTTTTTATATCTTTTTCATCTGCAAATCTATTCATCAGATGAATTGAATAATCAACACCAAGAGCTATCAATAATGCAACTATTGCAACCGAGATAACAGTTAGTTGAGGTGCAACAATTCCAAGTACACCAAAAGTTAATGCAAGTGCAAAAACAGGTGGCAAAAACGCAATTATTATTCCTTTTACGCTTCTATGGAAAAAGAATAATACCATTGAAACAAATAAAATTACTAGTGGAAATATAATAACTATATTCTGCATGGTGTTTTGTTGTATTGCCCTCTGCATTGCAACGGTACCTGTTATAGTCATATCTGTATGTGTTGTTCCACGCCCATCTATTGCACTTTGTACATTTTCTAATACTTTTTCGTAATCAGCATCTTCTGCTAACTGTATGATTATTGCAGCATATCTAAAGTCTTTTGTATACAAAACCCCCCTCATAGCTTTTATAGAAGTTCTTCCCATGTACTGATAAATGTCTTTTTGATCGAGAGGTATGCTGTATAAGCTATTTCCGCCGCCTTTTTCTACAGGTAAAATATCAGGCTTTGAATTTTCTCTTCTGATCAAAAGAGATAAACTTCTAAATGACGCAATACCTGTTTTTTCACCAGTTCTTGCAGGGTTTTCAACTAGTACTTTATAAATATCATCCATTTCTTTTAAAACAGCATAGTTTCTAACATCATTATCAGCACGACCAGTCTGATTTACAAATATTATAATTGTTGATCCGAAATTAAATTCGTCGTTTATTTTTTGCCATAGTTCTAATGTTGGGTCATCCCTGGGCAGATACTCAGTGTAATCTGATACCATGTAGAGGTTCTGAGCTTGGAGTCCTATAAGAACTGTAAGAATAGTGAACACTAATACGACCGTTCTTGGTCTTTCTGCAAAAAGTTTTGCAAGTGTTCTCACATTCATAGTTCTTCAACCCTCTCGACTATTTTTATTCTAAAAAACCTGTTACTTTTTTTGTTGTGTTTTTGAAAAGAAAGTAATGCAAGTTGATTTAACCGCTCCTCAATTTCATCTGTATGCCTTTTTAAAAGTTCGACTGGTGGTATAGGGTAATACATAAATGGATTTTTTCCAATGCTATCATTTTTAATTTTTTTTCGAGATATCTGTTTGTCATCATACATCTTTGAAAGTGTTTCCCTAACGGTACTTGGGTGTAATCTTGTTCCTTTGATTATGTCTTCTGATTTCGCACCATTTTTTCTAAGAAGATACACATATATGCGAGTTTTAGCTTTGGATTTAAGTATTTCTTGTACGGCTTTTTCAATGCCTTTATCTCT
>CAZKUB010000171.1:0-4950 GCA_964555835.1 uncultured Thermoplasmatales archaeon | reverse complement strand
TCCTTGGGGATTTCTAATATTTCCCGTATTTTTTCTTTATTAATTTTACAGATAATACAGCTACCGAGACCTTCGTTTTCGGCAGTTATTACTATATTTGCAGCAGCAAAACTTACATCTCGGATATACCAAGGATTCTTAGTATCATTCACAAGAATAACAATATATGCGACAGGACTCTCCTCAGCAGAGGGATTCCAATCTTTTAAATAACCTGCCCAGCTAAGATTTTCAAAAATCTTCAAACAAGTTTTTTCTTCATCAACTATTATAAATTCAAGAGGCTGAAGATTTGCAGCTGAAGGCGCAAGACGAGCAGCGTTTACTAGTTTCTTAAGTAGATTTTTTGATATTTTTTTATGCTGAAAACGCCTTATACTTCTTCTTGATATGATATCATTGTAAATTTTATCTTTCATATTTTTTATTCTCCAAATTTCTAGAATTGATAAACGCATTATCTGATTAAAAATTTTTGTAGATTTTAATTCTAACAGAAATATACAAAAATTATTTTGTGTAAGAATAACTATCTTTTTATACAAAAAAACGATAAACTAGATTTTGTTACATAAAAAAACAATGAGGTTTTTCATAAATGGCAAAAAAAATGAGGAAAATGCGAAGTTTTGCAAGAACTGCTTCTAAATCAATGGAAAAAAAACTAGTTGAAAATGCAAAAAAGCTAAAAGAAAACCCATTTCTTGTTTTACCAGAATATCATGATAGATATTCAAGTAAATATTTTGACAAGATTAAAAATTCCATTGATAGAGTTAGTAAATATAGCGATGATTCTAAGAAACTTGAGAAACTTTCAAATAAAAAAGGTATGGCTGGTGCTGTTGCAGGGACACTGATGCTTGTTCATTCTGAAAAAGCCCCGTATCTAGCTGTTGCAAATTTTGCTACAGGTGATGTTGCGTATGCTAAACGCGGGAAAGCAGATAAAGAAAAATTGATAGCAACTCAACATTTTGATGATCCGGTACTTCGCTTACTGGGAATAAGGGATATTGCACAGAAAAAAAAACTACATGTTTACTCGTGGAATAACGGTTTTTTATCAACAGGTCTAAAAGCAAATCCGCCAAAAGATTTTGTAGATTTTGTTTTTAAAAAAAATGATTTGAAAACAAAAGACAATATTGCAACTTGTAAAGATATAAATCCAGAAATAATTAGAAAAAAACAGGTTTCAAATAAAAATTATATTTTAATTAATTGGAAATCTGCAAATATTTCTATTGCCATATGTGAATCTTGTGCAAAACAAAGAAAAAACACGTTATTTGATATTACAAAATATATGCTTGCTGTCAAACTTTCAGATGATTTTTCAATTGATGTAATTGATCATGTTTTAAAGAAAAAAGATGCAGGTGATAAATCAGCAGAATATATTGGAGAATATCTTTCAGGTGATATATCAGATTACGAATTTATCAAAAAAAGTATACAACATCATAAGGATATTATAAAAGAATCAGATGAAAAACTATTAGTTCTTGATGGTGTATCATATGGTACAGATGTTGAAGGATTCATCAATGCTTTAAAGCCTAATAAATATGAAAAAGAAGGTTTGATGCTTCTTCTTAAAAGAATTAATGAACCTGTTATTTTTGATGATGCAACACCAAATAAAGTTCTTGAAAAATTCTGGAAAGAGCAGGGTATCTCAATAATAAATGAGTTAGTTACTGATTCAGAGATGGCTAAGGATTTTCATCAATTGGATGATACTCCTTCAAATATTCTTGAATTGGTTCTAAATTATAAAGAAAGACAAAAGATTTTATCCAAACTTCCAAAATATAAAAACCTTCCGACTCTTGCAAAGTTTGTTGACAACGTTACAAGAACATGTAAAACATTTGGTGAAAAAAAAGCAATTGCAGAACTTAAAAAAAGACCTGATACACACAAGGGAAAATCAATTGCTTATGCTTTTTTACTTTATTTTGGTAAAGAATCAGATAAAAAATGGCAGTATTTACCTCTTGAGATCGAATATGGAGAATTTTTACAGGACTATATCAAAAGACTGGTTGAATCAAAACCTGAAGATTATCACGATAGATTAAAAGAACTTTTAGCTGCAAGTGGCAGTTCTGAAAATATTGATATTCAATAAAAATTTTGAAGAATATTTTTTTTATCATTTTGTTATAAGTTAAACAAGATTGTATAATTTGGAGAATATTTGTTTTAAATTATTAGAATATGCAACATAATACTGATATAGTTTTTTTTATAATGGGATTCACAAAAAAACATGTTTTATGATAATAGGGGGAAAAGATAATATGAAAAAAAGATTTTTAAAAAAAAATAATGACGCACAAGTTTTAGGATTACCTATGCATCTGATAATAATTATGATAGTCGCAGTTGCAATTATAGCTGCAGTGCTTATGATGATTCCCCGGGGAACAAAAATGATGATAGGACAGGTACAATCTGGAGGGGTTTTCAAAGGAGATGGATCTGCAGGTGAGATAAGTGTTACAAATGTTGTTGTAACTGTTGAGGTGAAAACAAATGATGATAGAAGAGATCCTATTCAAGGAGCTTTGGTAAGATTATCTGGCGCTCGGGGTATAGGCGAAGCTACAACTAACCCTCAAGGAATTGCAGTTGTAAATGTTGGAGAATGTATTCTTAACCATGGAGTAAATGAAGCTTATCTAAAAATGACCATAAAAGCAGAGGGTTACGAGGATTATGAAGATCAGAGAGCTGTGTTAATCTATAGAGGCTAATCATCAAATAACAAGTAAAATTTTTTTTTAACTTGTAAAATCAGCTTTAAAAGGAAAAAATATTATGCTAACAAACAAAAAAATAAACAAGAAAAAAACTGCAAAAAATGATCAAATAATTGATAATAATATAAAAGCTATGGGTAGTTGGGTTAGAAAAATTGAACAAACAACAAACAGTATAGGTTCACGTCTTGCAGCAGTTGAAAGAAGAATTTCGTTAAACAAAGATGATAAGTTAATAAACAGATCAGTCTCTGCTTTCAATAATCTTGAAAAACCTTGGGAGAACATTACATCTGAATTAAAAGAAAAGGAATATGTAGAAAATATTGTTGAATGTATTGTTAATGCTTTTGAAAATAAGTTTGCTTTTATACATGATAAAATCCAATCACAACATGCTGAAATACAATTTCTAAATGAAAAAATAAAGGAGTTAAACAAAGCATTAGACTATACATACAAAGAAATAAAAAAAACAAAAGACTTAGAAATAAAGTTTTTAGCAGATTTTAAAAGAAGAATTGAAAAAATCGAAAAAAGATCTCCACCTACTATAAAAATTGGAAATACGGAGATTCCTATCGAAATCTCTGGAGTAATCGCAGGTTTTATCTCTCTTTTAGCTGCTTTTTTAGTATCATTTAACCAACAAAATATTTTGCTATCGCCAGTTTTTCTTGCAATAATTGGTTTGGTTTTCATATCCTCGGCTTTATTTAAAAGTATACGATCGACTTATCTATGAAAGAGTTGTTTTTTCTATGTGCTACAAAAAAATAGGAAAATATAAAACACTATACAAAAATAATTTTGCAGTAATAGGCTTGCCTTTAAGATTAATTACATCTCTTATTATAGGATTTGCTGCACTTTCATTTATACTTTTTTTTATATTAAACCCTTGTTTATTCCCCGGTAAAATAATTGTTAACATAGAGCCTATGTTACATATCATTCCACCAGGCTTTAATGAATATAATTTTTCAATAGATGTAGAGGTTACAGATGTAGATGGATATGCTATAAAAAATGCAAGTATTATGATTAAAGGCCTGGGGGATGCAGTATCAGTTACATCTGATTCAAATGGAAAAGCAAGTCTTGAAATAAAGCCAAGATTAGAACAAGGAGTTTTTGAAGGATATCTTGACGTTGTTGTTAGAGCAGGATGCAAAAAGGGATTCTCAGAAGAAAAAATGATAAAAATAGTACGAGGTAGTTAAAAATGTTATATAAAAATGAATTTGGAATGATGAGTTTTCCTATTTATCTTACTGTAGCAGTAATAACTGCTTCTGCAATACTTATTATTTTTACTTATTCAATTTTTAACCTAATGCAAGAATCTCAAACAGATATTGTAAAAAAACAAATTCAGAGAATAATAAATGAAGCCGAAAACATGTTTGAATATGCTGATTCAGGTTCAAAAACAACAATTAGTGTAAACTTTCCTGATTCTATGAGTTTTGCAGTATTTGGAGCATTACCTGAGAAAAATATTCAAGAACCATTTACTTTTAGATTAAACGAAAATACTAGCAATAATTATTATTTTGTAATGCAAAACAAAGATATTGTTACTTATTCCGCTAATGCTCGTTTTTGTGGAGAATCCACAGAAGATTTTGCTATTTTATATAAAGGCGAATATACTGTTTTTTTAGAACTTGTATTATGTGGTGGAAAAACATATGTTAAAATTTATTGAAAATAAAAAAGCAATAATGAGTCTTATTTTTTCCCAGGTAGGAATTATAATTGTTACGGGAATTTTATTTTCAGCAGTAGTCTCTGTAGTTTTTCTAAATGATTGGTATAAAAAAGCAGAAATTGAAAATATCGCTAGTCGTTTTTCGACGATTATAGAAGAGATGGATGCAAGATTTTTTGAAGATGTAAAAGTTTTTTATTTTCCTGATAAAAGCTATAATTACAACGTAAGCCTTTCCACAGAATATATAACAGTTAACCGGCCAGGTACTTTTTTAAATATTTTATCTATTAAACGTCGTTTTTTTAAAAAGCCTTTACTTATCTGTGATTGCAACGAATGGAAAACTGGTGAGGATTTTCACTATTTTCTTAATGACACCTATGGTTGTTTTGGTAATGAAACAAATCCGATTATGAGTATGGATGTTGATTCTGTCAAAAATGAAATTAAAAATATCTTTAA
>CAZKUB010000170.1:0-1609 GCA_964555835.1 uncultured Thermoplasmatales archaeon | reverse complement strand
TAATTATGTAAGTTGAGATAAAGTAAGTTTTATAGTAGAAAATAATATAACTTATTATCAGTATAATATTATACATATTACTATAAGTTAATATATAATGCGGTACAAAGTAAAGGAAGAAATATAATTTCTTTTTTGTTTAGGATGTGAAAAAATATGGATAAAATACACTTTAACAAAAGATTTTTGATTGGTAGCATTAGTATTTTATCTGTTTTGTTTTTATCAAGTAGTTTTTTTTTGCCACCTTTCTTTTTTGACATAATCTCCACTCAAGAAACAAAAATAACATCTTTAACAGATTCGTGGGCTATTATTGTTCCAGATGATTATAAAAACATTCAAGATGCCATAGACAACGCAAAATCTGGTGATAGAATCCTTGTTAAAAATGGTATATATAATCCTAAATTATTAAGAGCTTCTATATCTATAAAAAAAGACGATCTTGTTATATGCGGTCAGGATATACATTCTACAATTATAAACGGTTTAAGTTTAAAAACTGTTGTTAGTATACAAGCAAATAATGTAAGTTTTTGTAATTTTACCATACAAGGTAACGGAGTTAACGGCACTCTTTTAAGAATCTATGGGGACCATAACAAAATCAAAAACAACATTTTTAATGTAAACAATGTATTTGATGGTACAGAATATGGTATAAGTATCTACAACTCCTTAAACAATAACCTCTCAAATAACTACGTATATAACGGTGATTATGGAATTAGTCTTTTTGGCTCTAATGAAAATACTTTCTATGCAAATACGCTAGAAAAAAATAATATTGGTTTTGAGGTAAATAGTATTTTTGCTATTGATTTTGAAAAAAGTTTTACCGAAAGACTTTACTTTAAATCTTCTTCATCAAACTATTTGATAAACAATGTTTTTAAAGAAAACCGACAAGATGTTGTTCTTGCCAATTCAGATGATAATGTTATTATAGATAATTATTTTGAGAGCAACAGCAGACGTGGAATGATACTGTCAAGCTGCAAGAACAATGATATTAAAAATAATGTTTTTGTAAGTAATGGTATTGATCTCTTTGGAACTACAATTGAGCATTTCACTCATACAATTGAAAATAATATTGTTAATGGTAAGCCAATTCATTATTATTTAAACAAAAATAATTTAGAGATATCATCAGAAGCAGGTCAGATAATACTTGTAAACTGCAACTCTATATACATACATAATATAGTTATTAGTAACACCTCTACTGCGTTATTGATTGCTTTTTCAGACTCTGTTTATGTTGAATACTGTGAATTTAAAAACAATTATCGTGGTGTGTTTTTATATTATTCGAGAAGGTGTAATTTTAAATATAATAACTTTGTGAAAAATATTATCAATGCACGTTATGTTGCAGACGGTTTTTTAAATTCAAAAAGTAATCATTATAGTGGTAACTATTGGGAGAATGTTATAGATTCTAATTTAAAACTTTTTAGACGCATACCTACTCCAATACGTGGAATAGCTCATTTGAAGAATCGTTTTGATAATTTTAGGGTTATACCTTTTTTATTTGTTAGACAATATGATTTAAGACCAAGGATTAAGCCTAACAATATATAAACAAATCTTAGTTCAT
>CAZKUB010000169.1:0-5246 GCA_964555835.1 uncultured Thermoplasmatales archaeon | reverse complement strand
GGGCAATAAAAACAATGTGCTGGACAAAGACCTGTAATGAGAACTACCATTTTTGAGCCCTCGGCACACATTTTGCAACCGGGTGAAAGTGGCTCTGTGTAGATGCTTTCATTAAGCCATTGAAGAATTTTTTTCATTTTATTTCAGACCATCCGAGACAATCGAGAATATCGCTTGTTTTGCTTCAGGTTGAGAGCGGTGTTTCATAATTGTTGCTCTTCGTTTTCCTATCTCTATTTTTTCAAGCTTAAGACTGGTTTTTATCATGTGTTCCGTCTCCCTGTGTGTAAAAGGTTTTATCTCACCGTTTTTATCAGTGTATACTTGCTCTGAAACTAGTACAAAGATATCTTTTTCTCTGGATTTTATCTGTAGGTTAGCCATCTGTCTTAAAAAAGACCGCATAGCTGCTTCTTTATCTGCCTCAAGATCTATCCTGTAAAATATGTTTAAAGTATCTACTACTATAAGTTTTATATCATCTCGTTTTAATATATCATTTATTATTTTCTCTTGGTTCTCAAATGAATTTGGACAAAAAAAGAGTATTTTTTTAAGAATCTCTTTATAATTATAGCCGTTTTTGCACATCTGCTCAAGTCTTTTAAAAGATATTCCTTCACTGTCAATAAATGCTATTTTTCCTATTTCTGATGCACATTCACGTGTTGCTTGTAAGCATAGATTAGTCTTTCCGCTACCTGCTTCACCGTATACTTCAGTAATTGTCCCGCTTTCTATTCCTCCACCCAACAGATTATCGAGAGGCAGGCATTTTAACTTTAAATAATCCATAGTTTTTTCTGTAAAAGGTCAGTGCAAATTCAAATAAAAATGTTTGTAAATAGTTTTCAGCCAATCCTCTGCTTAAGAACACATGCTTTGCATAGTTTCTGAGAAGTAGGCTCTTTACATAGTTTACATTTGTTTAGTTTGACCGGAGGATATTTTTCAAATAATAAATCTTTGATCGAGTCATAGCTGTTTAAAATACTATGCCGGGTTCCCGGGTTTTGATACTCTAGATTATCTACTATATCTCTAAAGTATCCCCTGAAAGCCCTTTGGGCATATGGACATTCTGAATCATGAAAACTAATTTTTTTAACAATTGCATAAAGCGCGTTTTCTTTTTCAGGAATAGCCCTTAGTGGAAGTATTCTTGGGACAAGACCTGGTTGTACTTTTTTATGCGGGCCTAACCTTGCTAGTTTTTTCATATCGCCATTTACAAAATTCATAATAATTGACTGAGCCATATCATCCAGGTTGTGACCTGTAACAAGTTTATCTGCTCCTAATTCTTTTGATTTTTGATTCAGGCAGACACGTCTGAAAACCCCGCAGTAACTACATTCACCTAGCTCATCTTTTTTTGCAGCTATTTCATCCATTGTTAATCCAAGTGTCTCTTTGAATGAAATTATATGATGCTCAACTCCAAGAATCTTACAGTTTTTAGAAGCATATTTCAGGCTTTCATCACGATATCCTTTTATCCCTTCATCAACTGTTATAGCAAATAAATTTATATCTGGTCTTTTTTCAAAAATACTATTCATCATATAAAGGGCTACAATACTGTCCTTACCACCTGATAATGCCACGGCGATTTTGCTGTTGCTTTTTGTTTTACCTTGTTTTTTAAAATCTTTTTTAACTCTTTTTTCAAAGTATTGTATAAAATGATCTGTACAAAGATGTGTACCGTTGTATCGGATGTAGGTTATTGCTGGTTTTTTACATTTACTGCAGATTTTTGTCATATTAATTCTGTTCTATTTTTAGTTCAAATGCAATTATTGGATGTTCCAGCTCAAAATTTGCAATTGTTTTTGGATGAAGTTCACCAAAAAAACCTATTTCTCTGTTATCTTTTATCAATGCTGCACATCGACCATTTATAAAACCAGGATGCAGAAAATCTTTTATCTTAAACTTTAGTCCAACATCTCTGATTATTGCTTCTGCGTAGGATTTACATTCTGTAAAATTTGCTTTTGCATCAATTTTTGCAAAGGCAAGTTTGTATTTGTTTTTGAATTTTTCATCAACTACAATTCCAAGTTCAAATATTTGTTGTGGAAGTGGATGATGCCTGTTTTCATTTAAAATTTTTAGAAGTGATGGTATAAGACCCGAGCGCAGACATGAAAATTCTTCACCAATTGGGTTTTTTATTTCTACATGTGTTTTTTTAGAAAGACCTATTTTTTTGTATTCATCATCTTCATTTGAAATTGTAAATGTTGTAACCTCGTTGAAACCAAGACCTATCATAATAGTTCTTAAAGCCTCATGAAAATCATGATTTTTTATTTTTTTCCCAAATGTAAGTGAACTTGGAAAATCTGACCTGAAATTTTCATATCCATATCCTTTTGCAATGTCTTCCACAATATCAATCTCGTGAAGAACATCTGCCCTATACGCCGGTATCATAACCTTTATCTCTTTATCATTTATTTTTTTTGCATTGTACCCCATTTTAGAAAGACATAAATTAGTTTCTTTGAAGTTTAAATTTGTACCAAGTATTTTATTTGCATAATCCAACGAAATATTGATTTCTCTAGGTTTAAGATCCGGAGTTGTATATGTCTGAGTTCCCTCTTTGGCTGTTGTGCTATATATCTGTCCACCTCTTTCTGCAAGAGCTGTGACAA
Source organism: uncultured Thermoplasmatales archaeon (assembly GCA_964555835.1). Classification (GTDB taxonomy): domain Archaea; phylum Thermoplasmatota; class E2; order DHVEG-1; family DHVEG-1; genus CAZKUB01. The sequence continues at coordinate 2,580 of CAZKUB010000169.1, read as the reverse complement.
CTATGTTCAAAGCATAGTTAACTGCTTTTTTATCATTACCTGTTACATCTATGAAAAGTTCTGTTGTAAATGGAGTTACTTCAGTAAGACTACCATTTATAATAGGTGGATACGAAAGAACGTTGTTGTTTTGATCAAGGATAACAGGATGTTTATCAAAATCTTGTAATATATGAGCATAATCTAATCCTTTCTCATGGTGTTTCAAAATATCAGTCATAGTCATTGATTCTACTTTGTTTAGTGGTACAAACTGTACAGAGTTTGGATCAACGGCTTTATAGATAAAAGGTGGTGTAACCGGTTCAAAGTTGTGAACACCTATTGCTATTTTTTTACGATTTCTACCAATGCCTATATGTAATTTCTCCTGTAATTCCATTAACGATTTTATCAGTTCATCAGTCATTTTTATATTTTTTACTAGGGCTGTTACAACATACGGTCTTACTTTTTTAACACTGGGGTCAACAGTAATAATAACATCGGATTTTTTAACAGTATATTCTTTTAAGCCAGTCTTAAGGTTAAAGAACGAACGACATGCACGTGCGATACCTTCAACAGACGTAAGATCTGGTCGATCAGGAAAAAATTCAATGCTAAGTTCGTTTTTTTCAATTCTATCAATATCTGCACCTATCATCGGGATTTTTTCCAGGAATTTTTCTTTTGAAATATTATTTCCCAATAGATTTTTGAAATCTTCATAATCAAATGTTACAACTGGCATAATATTTTTGAGAATATGTTTTTTATTTATTTGATTTTGGTAAAAACTTTTAAAAAAAGAGTATATTAAACCTTTTTGTGGTATGTTGGAAAAGAAATCTAAGTTTAAATTAGCTGTTTTTGATATGGATGGTACTTTGCTTAACGGACGAGGTATTTTTGCAATAGCAGAAAAGTATGGTTTTATAGATGAACTCTTGAGACTTATAAGAGATGATTCTCTTGAATTTTATGAGAGAAGTATTAAAATCGCTAAACTTTCAAAAGGTTACAAAGTAGACGAATATCTAAATGTTTTTAGAAAAATAAAACTTCAGCTAAATGTTGAAAAAATCGTAGATATTCTTAAAAAGAAAAAAATAATTTGTGCAATTGCAACAGATAGCTATGATGTTTTTGCAGATGATCTAAAAAAAAGACTTGCTTTTGATTATGCATTTGCCAATAATCTTATATTAAATGAGAACGTTATAACAGGCGAGTTAAAAATTCACAACAAAAGCCTCATCCCTGATTTTATCAGCGATAGAATCTATTCAATCTGTAAAAGTAATATTCTGGAAAAACTATGCAAAAAACATGGTTTTTCTGTTGATCAAGCAATTGCTATAGGTGATGGAAAGGTTGATGCAGGTATGATTAAAAAAGCAGGTTTAGGCATCGCGTTTAATGCTCCTGATGAAGTAAATAGACATGCAGATGTTGTGACAAATGACTTAAAAGAAGTATTAAAACATATATGAGGTGAGTATATTTGGATATAAAACAGGAAGAAATAACAACTCTTCATGATTTAAATGTTAATAAAAAAAGGTTGATGAAAACAGTTTCAGATGCAACACAGGATCGACCTGCATCAGTTATCCTGCCTATGCTTTATAGAGAAATAAAAAGTGATTCTCTTAAATATATTTCAAAAGGTCTGAATCAGTGTAAATATCTAAATGAGATAATAATACCTTTAGCTGCAAAAAATGAAAAAGAATTTACACATGTTAAAAGATTTTTCAAAGATTTAGAAATTCCTCATTTAGTCATGTGGTGTAACGGTCCAAAAATAGTAAAACTTTTAGAAGAACTAAAGTCAGAGGGGATTAATCTTTTAAAATATCCTGGCAAAGGCCGTGATGTATGGCTTGCAATGGGTATAGCCAGCATTAAATCCTATGCTATTGCCTTGCATGATGCAGATATTGTTAACTATGATAAAATGATTCCTACAAAACTTTTATACCCGATTGTTGAGCCTGAGCTTGATTTTAAATTTAGTAAAGGTTATTACGCCCGGGTAAACCTAGAGAAAAGAATAATGTACGGCCGTGTTTTCCGTTTGTTTTTACATCCCTTGCTTCGTGCTTTTGTAGATAATATCGGTCATGAAACACCATTTATAAGATTTCTACGTTCTTTTAGATATCCTATTTCAGGAGAGTTTGCATTAACAAGTGATCTTGCAAGAGATGTTGACCTTCCAGGCGACTGGGGTCTTGAAGTAGGTATAATGTCTGAGATGTACAGAAATGTTTCTCTGAAAAGTATTTGCCAGGTAGATTTAGGCTTCTATGATCATAAACATCAGAGAGTAGGTAAAACTGGTGAAAAAGGACTTATGAAAATGACCGGGGATATACTTAAAACACTACTTCGTGTTTTAATAGAAGAAGACCATACTGAGGTTTCAAAAGAAAGCCTGATTGCACTTCGTGTTTTATATGTTCGTCATGCCAGAGATGCTATTCGTAAATATCATGCTGATTCACATTTCAATAATATAATATATGATAGACATATGGATGAAACCATGGTTGAAAAATTTAGTCAACAAATCATGCATTCAGGAACCAGCTA
>CAZKUB010000168.1:0-1672 GCA_964555835.1 uncultured Thermoplasmatales archaeon | reverse complement strand
TAAAGAAATCTTTATTTTCTTTTTTTCTCGAGTATTATCTTTTTTTTCTGGTTTTTCAATAATTTTACCAAATTCTTCAAGATCGTTAAATTCACTGTTGCTCAAAAAACAACCTCATTCTTCTTTTTTTTGATATTTATAAAAATTTTTGTAAAAGCTTGTTTTATTCTGGATTATATTGTTTTAGTTTTCCATCGTCTTGCTCTTCGAATAATGGTATCTGCTTTGGTTTTGTAAATACAAACTTGTTTGTTCCCATCTCAGGTCTCCTCAAAACTTGTATTACGGAACTGTTTAAAAATTATGCGAAATATTTCAATTATAATGCTGAGCCAAGCATGTGCTTGCTAATTTGAATCATACTTTCTTTAACTCTTTTTTCTGCGATATCTTTTTCTATTTTGTCTTTAAATATGTTACCTTGGTTTTTATCAATTCCTAAAACAATGTATTCCTCATTTTTTTTATAGACTAGAGCCTGGTTTTTTGATGCTTTTTCATAGTTTAAAATTGGCCCTAGAAATATCCATCCTTGTTTTTGCAACTGCTCGTCTAGTTTATTTATATTAGTCTCTTCAGTCATTTTTATCATTTATCTTATATTTTGTCTAAATCTTCGTCTGTGAAAAATTTCAGTTCTGTTCCATCTGGGAGTATGGCAATTTTTACTTTTTCACCGGTATCCTCATCGATTTCTTCTTTAAATTTTGTTCCCTTTGGAAAGTCCATATTTATTCCTCTTATATGCAAGAGATAAACATATAATTATTTAAAAAAGTATGTACTTTTTTGCTATTAAACAGGCAAATGCTATATCCTTTTGTATATGCAAGTGCATGTGCAGGTGATTATCCATTATGGCATAAATTTATAAATGATTACTTACATCTAGAATTTGGACGGGATGCAAGAAAGTGAGGAGATAGCGACCGCTACTGAAATTAGAAGGCCACTTGTTGTTAGGGCGCTAAGAAGAAGTAATGTTCGAAAGAAGATTGCAGAATATCTTTTTGATATAAATCCTAGTAGTAGCTATACTTCTGAAATAGCATATAATGTAAAAACTACTCCTACAAATGTGATAGGTGCTATGAGAGGAATGGGATCCCGTTATAAGAAAGATGAGTCGCTTCTTTGTTTGGGTCTTGTTGAGGAGAAAACTGGTGGCAAAAATATAAAACTATATACACTTACAACCTTCGGAAAAGAGGTAATGCAGTCATTTAAAAATAGAGAATAATTTTTATTTTCCAAATTCTCTGTTGGCATAAACTATTTCAGGGTCAAATTTACACTTGCAGTTAGGACATTTTACTGGTGATTCTTTTGAACTTCTTACCCAGCGGTGTCCACAAAAAGGACAATTTTCTCGTTTCAATGTTTTTCCCCTTTTTATCAATAACAATATGGTTTAAAAATATATCTGTTATTTTTAAAAATTTTGGTTTTTTTATTGATAATTAATTTACTTGCAAACTATATCTATTTCAATTTATTATATAAATGAAGGAAAATTTTACAAGATATCATTTAAACTACTTCAAAAAGGATTATTTTTTCTTTTTTTCAACAGTAATATCTTCTTTTATATCTGCAAGTCTTTTTGCAAGATCGATATAATGATTAATATCAGATTTTGCATTAATCATAATTTTAGCACCATCAGGTGAGC
>CAZKUB010000167.1:0-4199 GCA_964555835.1 uncultured Thermoplasmatales archaeon | reverse complement strand
GTAGTTCTGAAGGTGGAACTGAGGTTTTTAAATTCAAATATTTTGAAAAAGAAGCTTTTCTTGCACAATCTCCTCAGCTTTACAAGCAGACTATGATGGCCACAGGTTTTGATAAAGTATATGAAATCGCCTGGTATTTTAGAGCAGAGGAACATAACACCCGCCGTCATCTTAATGAAAGCACAGCGGTAGATGTTGAAATGGCATTTATCAATAGTGAAGAAGATGTTATGAAAATACTTGAAGGGCTGGTCTATGCTATGTGGAAAAAAGCAAGTGAATGCAGAGATTCTTTGAAAATACTTAACAAAGAAATAAAGCTTCCAAAGCTTCCTTTTAAACGTATCTCTTATGATGATGCAATAAAAAAGTTAAATGATAATAAATGTGATATAAAATGGGGTGATGATTTAGGTGCAGAAGAAGAAAAACTACTTGGCGAGATTATGGAGAAAGAAGGTTGTGATTTTTATTTTATCAAAAAATATCCTCTAGAGGCAAAACCATTTTATACTATGCCTGAAAAAGAGGGATACTCCCGTAGTTTTGATCTTGAATGCAAAGGAGTTGAACTTGCATCAGGCAGCCAGCGTATTCATGATGTTGATTTGTTAAAGAAACGTATTAAAGAATGTGATTTAAATCCAAAGGATTTTGAATCATATCTGAAGGCTTTTCGTTATGGTATGCCACCTCATGGTGGTTTTGGTTTTGGGATAGAGCGTTTTCTAATGGAGTTACTAGATATACAAAATATAAGGGAATGTATTTTATTTCCAAGGGATAGAACAAGGTTTAAACCATAAAAAAATTATCTTTTTTGTATGAGTGGTCTTCTTGCAATTTTATTATGAGCTCCGCATTTAGGACATGTAAAAAGTTTACGTTTTTTATATGTGTCTCCTCTTTTTATCATGTAATTATTGTCTTTTTCAGATCTGATATATATACCTTTATCAATTTTTTCTATCCAATCTTTTTCACAATTTCTGCATAAAAGTCTTATATCATATACTAGTTTTTCTTCTTTTTTTTTCATTATTAAAACACACACCTATTAAATCTTGAGAGCATGCATAAAAGCATAAATTCAGTTTTTCATTTTTTTATCTACTATCAGTATGAGTTGTTTATATAATTTTTGGATTTATTCAACAAAAAATCATATAAGTTAAAATTATATTAATTATTATTGGGTAGATACTGAATGTTTTTTTGAATAAAAGATTTTACCTTAATATTTATAATATCCTTTGTTATAATATACTATTACGGTGAAGGTGGATTATGATAAAACTGCGAGGGAGAATAACACTGTTTATAATTGCTCTTTTCTCAGTGATACTGATTGGAACGTTAGGATTTATTTACATAAAAATACTTGAAGGGGGTTCTCCAACATTAGCCGATGGCGTGTCCTGGGCGATTATAACTTTGTCGACACTTGGGGCATATACTGCTGATACTATACTTGATTCAGATATAGGAAAACTATTTACTGCGTTTGTCGTATTTCTTGGCCTATCTGTTTTTTTTATAGGAACGCCTTTGTTATTAGTTCCATGGATTGAAAAAAAAATCAAATCTGCAATTAAACCGCGACCACCCGCTATTCACAAAAAAGACCATGTTATTATATGTGGATATAGTGAAATCATCGATGAGGTGATAGATGCGTTACACCTTCATAATGTAGGTTATGTTATCATTGAAGAAAACGAAGAAATTATTAAAAAACTTGAAAGTAAAAATATTCCCCACATATATGGAGATCCAACAAGGGATGATACGTTAAAAAAAGCAAACATAGAATCTGCATTATCTCTAATTGCTGCAAAAAATGATGAAAGGAATGCTTTTATCTGTTTATCTGCAAAAAGCCTAGCAAAAAATCTTCGCATCATCTCGCTTTCCGAAAAAACAAATAGTGCTAAAACCTTGTATGCATCCGGTGCAAAAACCATTATCAACCCACGAATATTTGCAGGCAGTATTCTTGGCAGAAGAGCCTGTCATGAGTATACTCTTGAGGTCTCAGGAAAATTTGCAAGTTTCGGTGATTTAGAAATAAGGCAATATGCTATATTATCTTCCTCAATAATAAATAGATTAAAGATTAGACAGGCACGAATTCGTACAGTTACTGGAGCAATTGTTATAGGCCTTTGGAAGGAGGGGGAACTATTAATAAATCCAGACCCGGATGAGCAATTAATTGAGGGCACTACAATCTTGGCGATGGGTACAAAAAAACAACTTGATAACCTTTCAGAATTAACAGGTGGGAAAAATGAATGATGTAGTTGTATGTGGTTACGGCGTGATTGGTCAACGAATCGCTTTTTCTCTTAAAAAGCATAATATTAATTTTATTGTGGTAGATAAGGAGGAAAATGTTTTTGATAAAGACGTCAAATCTTTACATGGAGATGCAACTTCAGAAGACATACTAAAACAAGCAGGAGTAGAAAAAGCAAAAACCATTATTGCAGCAACTGATAATGATATTACTAATGCTTTTATCAGTTTACTTGCTCGAGGATTAAATAAAAATATTATCATACTTGCTTATGTTTCAGAATCAAAAAATATAGATAAATTAGACAAAGCCGGTGCTGACTACGTTTTTTCAATGGCAAATGTTGGAAGATTCATTGCAAAATGTGCCATTGAACCCTTTGTCGCTGAATTCTTAGATATGATAAACCTTATGGAGGGAGTTGAAATTATGCCTCTCGAAGTTAATGAGAAATCAAAGATTGCAAATAAAACCATCAAGAGGGCAAAAATATGGAAGAGAAGCGGAGTTAACATCATAGCTATTAGACGAAAAAAAGAAACCATTTATGCTCCATCTGAAAAAGAAAAAATAATGCCTGAAGATATTTTACTAGTTATTGGTAATGCTGAACAAATTCGAGAATTACATAATCTAATAGAACCAGAAAAAATAATCGAAACAAATCAATAAAAAGAATGATAAAAGACTTTGAAACCTTTTATATTTTTGTTTTCAGTTATTTATGTAAACTATAAAGTTAAACATCAATTTTAGTCAAATAATCTGAATCAAAAGATTATTACATCGTAAAGATATTGATAAAACATGCAGGGGACGAAATATTTACTCAGTTTTACCGTTAAAATAATTATTTTTTTTCTGTTGTAAAAATTATTTATTTAATCTATCTAATCGCTTTGTTAACTCATTAAAAACTAAACGTTTCTTTTCTTTATTCAAATGAAACAAAGTCTTAAAAATCATTGATTTTGATACAGTAAATATATAATTTAGTTTTATAATGCTGTCCTTAACTGCTCCTTCTTTCTTAGATAAAGGTATTCCTTCCATTTTTAAATTGCTAGTAATACCTGCAACAACAAAATTATCAAAATCCTCAAATAGCACTAGGGCGGGCCTTTTTTTAATTTCATAAGTATCTGTAAACTGTATTAAAGTAATTACTACATCGCCGGCTTCAGGCATCTTCCCAAGCCTCATCTTCTTTGTTGTCCCATAGTTCCTTCATTTTTTGTTGTTGGATTTTATGAAGGAATTCATAATATTGATTTCTCTTTTTAACGTTTTTAAAAAGTTCTATCATACGAGAGATCAATTCATTATATGTTTGTCGAGGATGCTCTCTAATTTGTTTAAGTGCTTTCACAACAGACTTATCTAATTGGATAGTAGTTGGATTATTCATTATATATCACCTATAGTTACTATATAATTCGTTATATATAAGCCTTTGCTTGATAGATACTAAAAATGCAGGGGACGAGATATTGACTCGAGTTTACCGCTAAAAAACGATTTGATTTATCTTAATATGCCTTATCATGGTGGTCAAGAGAAAATATTTTAACTACGTTATTTTCTATTTTGTAAACAAGAACAAATGGCCCAAAATGTATTCGCCTGTACCCTGCAAGGACATTACCAAGGGTTTTATAACGTTCTGGATTCTGAACAATATCTATAAGTTTCTTTTGTATTTGATTAAATAATACTTTATCTTTCTTCTTTAACTTTTTAATTGATTTTTCAAATTGTGAACTAAATTCGATTATGTATGCCATGTTATAAGCTCTCTAAATATTCGACAGCATCTTTTTGATTGAATTTTTTAACCTTCTTGCCTAATATCATTTCTTTCTCAATTTTTTGATATCTTTCTATTTTTTCAAAAAATACT
>CAZKUB010000166.1:0-1962 GCA_964555835.1 uncultured Thermoplasmatales archaeon | reverse complement strand
TCAAATGTGGAGCAGAAACACCAGAGGGATCAAGCTTTTGCTCTGGATGTGGAAGCCCAATAAAAGAAGAACAAAAAACACCACAGCCGCCGCAACAGCCGGTATATACACCACCACCCATGAGAACATCAACTTCTATGCCTGGTGTAAGCCCTTTAGAAAATATTTTTAAGACAGTATTTTCAAAAACTGCGATTATTTTAGTAGTTGCAGTGGGAATTTTATTTGCATGGATCGGCATGTTAATCATGGTTTTTTCACCGGAGTCGTTTAAGATATCTTTATTTTTCAGCTCAATGGGATTTGCTGCAATAGGTTTATTCCTATCAGGTGGCGGTATCTGGAATACAAAAATTGATAAATTTGTTAGACTTGGCATGGTATTTATTGGTATTTATTTAATTACCCAGTCATTGTCGGCGATTGGTCTGATAACAAATTTAATGAGATTTTTTTAAAGTAACTTAGTTTATTACTTTAATAAAAAAGTAAGGCCTAACTAGAAGTATCATACAAGTTGAGCTGTTAATAGGAGTTGAGGTTGTAGATATTTTTCTACACCTTGTTTTTTCTTTTTACAAATTTGTTATAACTTTTTTCAGACATGGGGTGCTTTATTTATTGTAAAAAACTGAAGAAGTTTTATAATGGATTTAGCTTGATTTTTTTGAAAAAAATAAAACAAAGAATAAAAAGTATAGATGTTATATATATTTTAGATTCAATCTAGAAGAATATAGCAACTAGATGCTTGGAGGTATTTGAAGAAGATGGCTGAAAAAATTTTGTTTTCACTGGAAAACTGTATAAAATGTATGCAGACAAAAGAACTAATCGATGAAAAAAGCAATATCAAAATTGTTACTTTCCCGCATGATATATCAGATTGGACAAGTGAGCATTTAAACGATGCAAAATCCCATGATGTTTTTGAGGATTTACAACAAACAGCACCAATTCTATGGATTGATGGTGAAAAATTTGTAGGCTATCTACGTATCCGTAAATGGCTGCAGGACAATCAATAATATTAATATAAGAGATCTAAGCTTATTTATTTTATAATGAGTAATGAACTAGAAGAAATAAGAAAAAGAAGACTGCAGGAATATAAAAATAAATTTATGTCCGGAGGAAAAAAAAACATGAGTGAAAATATGCCAGATAAACCTTTAGAAATAACTGATGCAGATTTTGATAACACAGTTAAAAAATATGATACAATCGTTGTTGATTGTTGGGCACCATGGTGCGGACCATGTCGTATGGTAGGACCTGTAATTGACGAGCTTGCAAAAGAAATGCAAGGAGAAATTGTTTTTGGAAAACTAAACGTTGATGAAAACCCAAATATTTCCTCACGTCATAATATAATGAGCATTCCAACACTATTGATATTTAAAAAGGGCAGGCTTGTAGATCAACTCATAGGAGCAATTCCTAAAGAACAGCTAAAACAAAAATTAGCTTCTTATTAATAGATATTAATCTTTTTACTAGGTGAGATACATAAATAACTCAAATAGAATAACTCTGATATTCATCATAATTATTTTCATACTTCTCACAGGATGTATCCAAGAAACAAATAATTCAGCTTATGCTAATAATTTTTCATTTACAGATCTAAAAGGAGACACTATAGAACTACAAGAATACAAAGGTAAAGTAGTAATTGTGGATTTTTGGGCGGCATGGTGTGGCCCTTGCCAATACCAGATGATAGAATTAAAAATGACTTATGAAAATTATTCAAGGGAGCAACTAGAAATTATTTCGTTGAATATAGATGAACGTGAATCAATTGATACAATTATAGATTTTATAAATGCTTTTGATCAATATTTGAATGTTAACTTGGATTGGATTTTTGGTAATGATGATGGAACTGTTTGGGAAAAATATAAACTAGAAACCGAGGGTATACCAACTATCTATATCTTTGATCAAAACGGTAATGTT
>CAZKUB010000165.1:0-3922 GCA_964555835.1 uncultured Thermoplasmatales archaeon | reverse complement strand
CTTCTAGATCTACTAGTCTTAATGCTTCGAGCTCGTAGATTTTTAAGACTGTTATGTTTGAGGGTTGTTGATATCCATTTGGTGTAAAGTTTTTTGTATCATGAGGGTGATTTATCCATCGTCTACCGCGACAGCGACCTCGTCTTCTACGTCCTTGTCCGCATCTTGGAATATTTTCACATCCTATATATTACTCATATGAGAACTAATATATATACTTTTCTCATAATTGCCCTGTTTTTTATATTTTATACAGTAATCTTATCATCATCTTTTTTATTACAACTAAAATATGAAACTTTTATCATGGAATGTAAATGGAATACGCGCAGCAGATAAAAAAGGACTTTTTAATTTCTTTCAAAAAGAAAAACCAGATATTTTATGCCTGCAAGAAATTAAAGCAAAACCTGAGCAATTACCACCATATCTTAAGAATACACCAGGATACCATGTTTTTATAAACTCTGCAGAAAGACCTGGCTACAGTGGTGTTGCAACATATAGCAAGCAGAAAACTAAATCTGTAAAAAACGGGTTTGGAATAGAAAAATTCGACCGAGAAGGAAGAATAATTATAACCGAATATGATGATTTTGTTTTGTTTAATATTTATTACCCAAATGGTAAGAAAAACCAGGATAGATTAGATTATAAACTAGATTTTTATGACACGTTTCTTGCATATGCTGACAACCTTAAAGCAGAGGGGAAAAACATAGTTGTATGCGGAGATTTTAACACCGCACATAAAGAAATAGATTTAGAACATCCTAAACAAAACGAGAACATCTCTGGTTTTTTACCTGTAGAAAGAGCATGGATAGACACATTTATCGACCATGGATATATAGATACTTTCAGGCATTTTAACAAAGAACCAAAGCAATACAGCTGGTGGAGCATGAGAACTGCAGCACGGGAAAGAAATGTAGGCTGGAGACTTGATTATTTTTTTGTCAATAAAGAATTTTTACCAAAAGTTAAAAACGCTTTTATCATGCAGGAAGTAATGGGATCAGATCATTGCCCGGTAGGAATCGAACTTGAGGTATAAAAAAATGAAAGAATCACTTGATTTTATTTATAAACAACAAAAAGAACTATCCGTTTTAGGTGGAATTGGTGCACTTATCTCATGGGATCAGATGACATATATGCCAAAGAGGGGTGCTCCGGCAAAATCTGAGCAGTCAGCACTTCTCTCAAGAATCTGTCATGATAAAGTAATATCTGATGAGTTCTGGTCTCATATTGAAAAACTAAACCAGCAAGAAGTATATGAAAAACTTTCTGAAAAAGACAAACACGTTGTAAAAAGACTCTATAAAGATGTTGAAAAATCAAGAAGGATTCCTTCAGATTTTGTAGAAAAAATATCAAAAGCAACAACACTCGGCTATCAATCCTGGGAACAAGCAAGGGAAAAAAACGATTTTAAAACATTTTCGCCTCATCTTAAAAAAATCATAGATTTAGAAAAAGAATACTGTACTTTTTTTGAAATACCCGGGCCAAAATACAACACCCTTCTTGATGACTATGAGGAAGGAATGACCGTAGACAGACTCAAAAAAGAATTTAGTTTTATTAAAAAAGAAATTGTAGAAATCCTTGACAATATAAAAAATACAAACATATACAAAAAACAAAAAGATTTTGATAAAGATATAAGTGCGGATAAACAAAGAAAACTGTGTCAGGTTGTGCTTGAAAAAATGCGTTTTTCATCAGAGCGAACCCGTTTAGATGAATCAACTCATCCTTTCACCACAAGCATGGGAGATGACGATGTTAGAATTACTACAAGCTTTCAAAGAAAAGGCCCATTTTTTGCGTTTTTTTCAACAATTCATGAAGCAGGACATGCTTTATATGAGCTAAATATGCCAAAAGAGGAATACAAGGATACTGTAATTTCTGATTCACCTTCACTTGGTCTTCATGAGTCTCAATCCCGATTCTGGGAGAACATGATTGCAAGAAGCATCCCATTTTGGAAATATTTCTATCCTGAGTTTAAAAAAATAAGCCCTGAGTATTTTAAAGATATCGATTTTGAAACATGGTATCATATGGTAAACTTGGTAAAACCATCTCTTATACGTGTAGAAGCAGATGAGCTTACTTATTGCCTGCATGTAATCCTTCGTTTTGAAATAGAGACAGATTTAATGGAAAATAAAATAGATGTAAATGATCTACCAAGTATTTGGAATGAAAAAATGGATGAGGTGCTAGGTGTAAAACCTTCAAATGATGTAGAAGGAGTACTTCAGGATATGCACTGGAGCACCGGCAGCATAGGATACTTTCCAACATATGCAATAGGCACAATTTATTCCGCGCAAATATTTAATCGGATAGAAAAAGAAAATAAAAAAATAGAATATGAAATTGAGAATGCAGAATTTCAAAATATTTTAAAATGGCTAGATAAAAACATATTCCAATGCGGTAGAATTATGATGGCAGATGATATAATAAAAAAATGCTGCGGCAAGGGACTTGATTCAAAAGTATTTGTTGACTATCTGAAAGATAAATACTATGAAATTTACTGTGTATAATTTTTTGATTCAAAAATATAAATACATAAACATCTTACTACTAATTTTTATACAGAAATCAAGTTATCCCCTTTGGTGATTCAATGAAATACGTAATTGTTTATTGGTCGAGATATGGAAACGGTAAAAGGATCGTTGATTACTTAGCAGGTAAACTAAAAAAGAAAACATCAGATGTTAAGATTTTTAAAACAGATGAATCAGATCCCACGGATATGCCTAAAGCAGATTTATATATCTTTTCTGCTCCTGCTGAAGCATTCAATGTTCAGAAGAATATGAGAAAATTTATGAAAAATCTTCAAGGAATGGAAAATAAAAAATATGCTATAATAAACACCCATGGAATGCAAAATAAAAATTGGCTTAAAAAAATGGAGAAACTTCTATCAAAAAAAGACATGAAAAAAATCGCCGAAATAGATTTTCACGTGGGTAAAAAAGCTTCATCTGGAAATGATATTGAAGAAGGATGGAAAGAAAAAATAGATACTTTTGCAGGAAAAATTTAAGCTCCAAATTTTTCCAAACGCCGGGCATTTGCCATAGCAATCGGCAGTATTTCAACAGCAGGAATCCTCGGTCCAAGACCACCTGCGATACAATCTCTCTCCCCAAATTTTTCAACTCTATCTGGCCTGCATTGCTTTGAATAAATAAGCAGAGGCACGGGATGCCAACTATGTGATTTTAAAAAAGATGGTGTAGAGTGATCACCTGTGACAACTACTACATCAGGGTTTAAACTCATCAATCTAGGAATAAACTTGTCTACATCCTCTATTGCTTTTACTTTTGAGTCAAAATTTCCATCTTCCCCATAACTATCAGTTTTTTTAACATGTACAAAGAAGAAATCATATTTATCCCAGTTTTCCTCAAGAGTTTTAAATTCATCCTCAACAGTTTCCCCTGTTTCAAGCAAAGTCATGCCTATTAAACCTGCAAGTCCACGATACATTGGATAACAAGCTATTGCAGCACTGCGCAGACCAAAAACCTCGGGGAAAAGAGGCCAATCAGGTTTTTTTGAAAAACCACGAAGAAGCACCATATTTGCAACATCTTCATCAGATAATATCTCACCTGCCTGCTGAATAAATTGTTTTACAATATCTGTTGTTTTATCAAATCCTTTAGATTTCAATTTTGGCTCCAGAGGTTTTTTTCCGGTAACTTGAGGGTCTGTGTCAATAAGAGTACTTGACAAAGATTCTCCACGTAAAACAAGTAAAAAACGATAATCTTTAACTGTTTTAACAAAAAACTCGACACCGGATAAATCAATTTTTTCACAGAGTTTTTTACATAGACTTTGATTTTTTTCAGTGCTAATTCTACCCCCGCGTCTA
>CAZKUB010000164.1:0-7995 GCA_964555835.1 uncultured Thermoplasmatales archaeon | reverse complement strand
CAGATCTTGACAATAAATTAGAAGATATAGGTAAAATTATTCCATCCACCTATGTTCCTGCGCGTAACACTGTTTTTTTATCAATTGCCCTTGCCTATGCTGAAACTATTGATGCAGATGCAATATTTATTGGAGCAACTGCAACAGACTATGCAGGTTACCCTGATTGTAGACCTGAATATTTCAAAGCTTTTCAGAGTCTTTTTACTCTAGCCACAAAAAAAGGAGTAAAAAGATCAAAAATAAAAATACAGACACCGGTTCTTAATTTATCAAAAGCAGAGATCATTCAAAAAGGAGAAGAACTAAATGTTCCTTTTGAAAAAACATGGTCATGTTATCTCGGGGGAACATCTGCTTGTGGAAGATGTGATTCCTGTCTTTTAAGACTTAAAGGTTTTAAACAAGCAGGTTTAAAGGATCCTATAGAATATGAAAGTTATCCAGATTGGTTCTGATATCATTTATTTTTACTAGAAGATTCATACAGGTAAAAGATAGTCATGCCTATAGGTCCTGTAAAGGCTGTTAATAATAACCAACGTGACATATTTTTTGACTGAAGTATTTTTCCGTCTAGTTCTAAGAAAAACAAAAATAATACATGGACAAATAATATTATGATAAAATGATACATCCTAGAAATAGGATAACCGAGTAAAAAATAAGATATAGCAAAAAGAACAAACATTACTCCCCAGTACCATACCGTAAGTAATCCCAGATTGCTTATATCTTTTTGTATCTTAAAATTGTGTTTTAAAAACTCTTGTTTTTTGTTCTTATAATAGCTTAGGATATCCAATGAGATCGGTATCAAAACAAGTACATTTAAAAGAAGAATAAAACAATCAAAACAATCTCTTTGAACATTTCCTAGAGTGTCAGCCCCCGTTGTCATATCGTTGAACACTAGTTTTATAATTCCAATCCATGGTATTTCTCCTCTGGCTTTACCTGATATCCATTCTACTTTCACAGGTTGAGAACAGATAATAGCATTAGACTGATCTGCTACTCGATTATTATCACCCATGGTTATGAATCCTTCATGATCTGGTTCGTAATCATGAAGTCCAAGATCAGGGATAGTTATGCTATCTTCGTTATATATTCCATATTCCTGAACAGAATAGGTTATATTACCATCATAAGTATGAACATCTACCCAACACATAGCCCTATGAATTATTTGGTCTCCTTCTATACCATAAGGCTTGTAAACTATAACATCCCCATACTCGCCATAAGATTGAAATAAATCTTTAGAAGGATTATCTTTCACAGATTGACTACCTCTTGTAACAATATCACTTCTTGTATCTACTTTTACCAGAAGTACCATGTCTCCTGCATTTATGGTTCCAATACGTCCAAAAGGTTCATTTTCATGTGCCATACTATTTGATTCTATTGCAACCATAGGTTTTACGCTAAACCATTGCCCAGTATATGCCCAAAGAGCAACAAGTATAATCATAACAAATAACAAAGCAAAAAAAACATCTTTAATAATCGAGACTTTTGTATTATTACTATTCAAGAAACGTAAAAATAAATTTTTATTGTTTTTCTGATTAGAACTCATTTACTACCACTTTATTTTTTGATTTTCCTACCACTTATAACAATTTTTTTAGTGTGAGAGCCGCATATAAGACAAACATTTATATTTTCTTTGAATTTTTTCCCACAGCCCGTACATATAATACCCCATTTTAATTTTTTTGTAATACCGTTCTGTGCAATATTTTCAAATTTTAGGCCTATCTCTGATGCAGTATTTTGAATTGAGTAATCATCTGTTATGATTACTGCTTCTTTTTCTTTATCGTTATTTATATCTAATGCTATCGCAAGTATTTCTTTATCGGCATCGGACAATCTATATATATCCCCTGTTTTTGAAGAGATTTCATCTATTTTTTTAATTGCTTTATATGACGGGATTTGTATGTTTAATCCTTTTTCTATTAAAAATTCAAATATTCTATAATCCCTTCCACCAGGTTGTATCTCATCTCTAATTTTAGGTGTGGTAATCATTTTAATATTTTCAAAATTCATTGGTTTTCCTGAGAGTATTGCAGATGTATCTAGTATGTATACTTTTAATTTTGTTTGTTGATTCATTTAGTTTAGGGTAACTAGTATTATTCTATTTTATTTTAACTGTAATCTAGAATATATAAAGAAAAGAAAATGGTTTTTTTATTCTGTATATTGTGATCCGCTTGCAAAAGGCCAGATTTCTATCCAATTGCTTCCATTTTGTGTACCGTAAATTGTTACTGTGTCATAACCTATTTCTCCACCTACCTGTAAATCTGCTTGTTGTGGTGGCCACGCCTGCCATTTTACATAGAAGTTTTCAGCCCAGATTCCTCCGCCCATTATTTCTATTCCTTTGTTGTCTGGACCTAGAATCCTGAAGTTCAAGCTTGATAGAGTTGCTCCATCTGTATCAAAATGGAACTCTTTTTGTGCTGATGGACCCTCTGCTAGTTTCCATTTAACTTCCATATAATCAGTTAAGCATGCATTTGCTGTGAATTTTATATCACCTATTTCAAAATCTATTAGATTGATGGTCAAATCAAATTCACTTTCAAATCTAATCATCTTTAGCTCGCTTTGCAGATCCCATTCTATATCCAGGTTTTCCCATTGGTCTGTTTCTATGTTTACTAATCTTGAAAAGGTAATATGGTTTGCAATGTAAATTTTACCTGTTATATCTACGTGATTGTTTGCATTTTTCATGATTTTGAAATTGTCAGCACGCAATCCTCCAAGAGAGATACGTCTACCTGTCGCGCCATCTGTGTCATATTTTATGGACTCAAAGGTTATCCAGTCGACTAGATCGGCGCCATCAGTATCTAAACTGACTCCAATGATTTTTCCATCGTTTGTATCTTCAAACCACCTGAGAGTCATGGTCTTATCGTAGTCATTTACAAGGTTGACTAGATCGACTGAGAGTTTTCTATCTGCATCTTCATAAGTGCATAATGGGCCAAAAGCGTTCATACCATTGTTTAATGTTATCCTTTTGTTCAAGGTATCAAATGTGGTTTTGAATTGACCTGGGTTAAGGCCGATGCTTCCAATAGTTATTGTTTTATCAGCCCATCTCAGTTTGATTAAGTCAAGGTTTATTGTTAATTCATTAATTATTTCTAGAATTTTTACGTTTGATACTTGAGTTAACCATTCTATGCGTAATGTTCCGGGTTGGATACTTATGTTACCTATCTCAAATTCAATAGGATTTGTTGGGTCCGCATATGTTATTTTACATAATGCTAGATTCCCGGTAACTCCATCATTTGTAATATTAAAATAACCATTTGAGAAATCTTGTTCACGTTGCCATTTTATCGTTGTTAAGCCAGGGTTCAAATTAACATTACCAAGTTCAACTGTTAGATGATTATGTATAATTTTTAGATTATGCTCTATTGCTTTGCTTATAGAAAATGTAATCATTCCTGATTGTCCTGGTTCCCACTCAGTTATATTCATTGTTCCTTCACCTGATAAGCTACCATCAATCTCCCAGTTACCAAAGTTAAGAGTCTGAATACTTATATTCCAATCAAAATCCACATCTGAAGATACATAGAAGTATTCTGCGTTAAACTCTGAGTAGATCTGACCATCTGCATTCATAGCAAATGAGTCGATATTAAAATCAATATTTGGATTGTTTCGTGGACCTATTCTAAGATATAAGTTATCTAGTTCTAATTGATTCTTTCCTTCAATTCCTAATTTTGGTGTATTAGAACTAAAATCAAACCAAATAATTCTCTCAGATTTAGTATTAAAGGCATCTAATCCAAAATCAATATTATTATTTGGGGTGTTTATATCATCAAAAACCATCCTAAATAAACCAAGATCAAGAGTACTGGCGCTGTTCACTTTAAGATATTTATTTCCAGGAATAAACTCGATATTAAAAGTTCCCATTGATCTAGCATATTCTAGACTTCCTGACCAATAGCCAATCTCAACATTGATATTTGAAAGGTTAATGTTATTTCTACTACCAATGTTAAGCTGACTTTCTTTATCCAGTTGAAGATCAAACGCAGAGTTGGCGGCTAATGAAATTTCATCAGCAGTAAACTTAAAGTTTTGTGTGTTAAAATTCAAGTTACTAAGTTTCAATTCTTGTGATGAATCGATAAGTAATGTTTTTTCTTGATCCCACTCAAGCAACATATGTCCCTCTCGTTTAAAGTGTAAATCTGCTAAAAGAAAAGATTCAGTGTATAGATTTTCAGCGGAAATATGCAATAATAGTTCTCGTCCGGTATCAATTTGGATTTTTCCATCTCCTTCAAATCCATTAAAGTCAATTGTAAATCCATTTTCTGCAGTTCCTATAAATAAGCCAGTTGCAATTAGACTAACTACTTTATCACGAAGATACTCTAATGTGAAATCAACAGATGTTTGACTCTTACGTACTGAGAAATATCCTTGCATAAAACTCCATTCCATCTCAAGGTCTAAGCTTTCTTGTACTGTTGCTTCAAAGAAAATACGTTGATGTTCCTGAGTAATATCTTTTATCTCGGCATAAATCGCTAGGCCTTCAGTCTCTGTCTCTAGTTTTATGGAGCGCGGTTGTGATAATAGTTTCCACTCGATGTTTATACATTCAATATGAGGATGTGTAAGATAAAAATTAACAGTTGGGTCATTAAGATCATTTTTGATACCTACTTTAAATTCATCTGCTCCTTGGCGAGTAATGGACAGATAGCCGTCTTCTAAAAGTGGTAAAAGTTCAAGTGTTAGACTTTCAGGGATTTTTTCAACATAGATATAGTTTGAATTATAATCACCCCATGAGTCTTCACTCTTGACAAAGAAAACTAGATTTTCTGGAGGGTTATTAATAAGCCAATCAAGCGTGTAAACACCCTTTGAGTCTTTTTTATGATCTACATAAGAAACAAAGTTTTGAATAGGGTTAATAATGACACCGAGGCTTGCAGTGCGTCCATTATTTTTTCTTGAAAGTGTTAATGTCAAGGTTTTTTCGTTTCCGTTGTCATATCCTTGGAAAGCAACATCATAAAACCTCTTAGATTTTACTGTCGAATCAACAAAATTATCAAATGATAATTCGAGTTTTGTTTGTGTATTACTGTTTTTTGTAAAGGATACGTATAGTGAAAATGTTTCTGTTTCAGCATCAATGTCTCTTATACCTACTTCATGCTCAGGGTAGAAATCAGCGTCATCTGTAGTATATTGCAGATATTGTCTTGCTTTTAAAATCAATGTTGATTTGGAAACAAAAATTTGCTCACCATCACCTGTTACATCAGTTGTCATAGGTGTTGTCACCATCGGAGCAAACAATGGATCACTGCCCGTATTTTTATTTTGAGTAGGGGTGCCAAAGGGTAACGGCTCGTAAGTAGTTGTTTCTCCCCCAACAGGCATTGGTTGTGGTGTATTCTGGTTGTTGTTCTGTGAATTCATATACAGCCAGAAACGTTCTAAGAGATAAGGTCTAAACTGATGTGTTATGGTAAATCCATTGGTCTTTTTTTGCCCTGCTTCAGAACTATATCCAATATCGACTGTTGGTTCCTCAATATTTAATAGATACGCTACATACTGTCCAAAGGTAAATTGCAATGATATTGAGAAATCATCTTCATCTTTGATAGCTCCTGATTCAAAAATATTAACAGAAAAGCTTGATTCCCAAGATATACTATATCTACCTGTAAAATCTGAATAGGTCTGTCCAAAAGTAAAAAATGAGATATCTTCAACTTTGAGATCATAAGTGCCATCGTTATTAACATCAATTTGAGGAAGATTATTTCCATTTAGTACTGTTGTTACTTTCTTATTTCCATTATGCTCTGTGACGATCTTGACATTAAGAATAGAATACAAGAACTGATTCTTAATTTCATCAATAAATAAGAGAATGGCATCCATGATGTCATGTGAATAATCTAAAAAATCTTCCATTTTTTCTAGTTTACAGTCGATATCTGCATGTAGTACATCCATTCTGGTGTTACCCGCGCTATCAGTTACCTCAAGCTGTACAAAATAAGCTCCCGGCTCTTCGTAAGTATGAATAGCTTTTCTCCCATAACAAATGGTTCCATCACCCATGTACCATTTGTAGCTTACAATAGGTAAATTTGGATCTGTACTTGTTGATAATGATGCATCAAAAACAATAGGCTTACCTGCTGTGGCATAATAACAGCATTTTCCATTTGGTATAAGATGATCATTTTCAATTCCGATGTATATTGGGGTTATATCAATGTAGGTTTGCCCTGAGCTTTTAGTCACTGTAAATACTGCTATATATCGTCCAGGGTTTGCATAGGTATGAGTGGTTTCTAATCCACATCCTGTGTTTCCATCGCCGAAATCCCAAGTGTAACTCGTTCCAGGTGAAATGACAGCAGTTGATGCAGAAAAGGATATCTGTGTTCCTGTATCACCAGAATATGGTCCTCCAGCGTTGGCAAGAGGAAGGGTTTGTTGTTGCCCTTGAAAAGAAGATTGTTTTATGGTGATTTTATCTTCTATCAATTCAAATGATTCTTCTTCATTACTATAAACAGGTGTGATATCTTCTTCTAAGGAAGGTGTAATTTCTTGTTTTACCTCATAGTCTATGTTGGTTTCTTCTTTTTCTGTTGGGGGTATTAGTTTTTCTTCTTCATTTGTTTCAATTGCTGTATCTTCTTCTATTAATGATTTATCTATATTATCTTCAGTGGGTCTGGTACTTGATGTTTTTGCTAGTGTAAAAGCGCTTGTAGCTACAGCTATATTTGACATTAGTAATAAACAGCCTAAAAAAATTACTAAAATTTTTATTTTATTTTTCATATATACTTTACCCCCTTTTGAAGCATGCATGGTTTTCAACCATCGCTTTTAAAGTTTTATTACTCCAATCTATAATAATATATTATTATCTCATTATATTTTAATGTTTGCTAATTTTTGGCTTAAAAAACTGTTTTGTTATCCTGTTTTAATGAGAAAAAAAATTATTTAAAATACTTTATAAGGTTTTTTATCTCCACGTTTTCTTGTTTTCCTGTTTGCATGTCTCTTATTATTACAATGTTTTGTTCTAGTTCCCTTGGGCCTATTAATATGGTTTTTTCTGCATTTATTGAGCTAGCATATTTTAATGCTTTACTCATCCCACGTAATTGTATATCTATGTCTGTCACAATCCCTTTTTTTCTCAGGTTTTGTGTTATCTCTAATGAGTTTTTAAGTGTTTCAGGTGTTATCGGTATTACATATGCTTTAATCTTTAATTGTGGGAACTTGTAGTTTTCTGTTTCTAATGCTAGTAAAACCCGGTCGAATCCTATCGCAAAACCTGCCTGAGGGGTTTTTCTTCCACCAAAAGTTTCTATTAGCTCGTATACTCCTCCACCGCATATTTGTTTTTCGGCACCTAGCTGAGGTGATTCTATTTCAAAAACAGTCCCTGTATAGTAGTCAAGCCCTCGGACTATCGACATATCTAAGCTAAAGTTTTTAATTTCAAATATATCCTTCAGATAATCCATTATATTATCAAGCTTTACCAGTTCTTCTGATAAAGAACTATCATTTTGTATAAAATCTCTTATTTCGTTCATTTTGGATGTGTTTAATATTTTTATGAAAGTATTTGCTTTTTTAGAATCTATTCCAAGATCTAAAAGTGCATTTAATAATTCTTCATATAATGCTTTATCAATTAACGGCATTATGTATTTTTGTTGATCTTTTGTAATTTTTAACTTTTCAAAGATTGCCTGAAGAATTTTAAGATTCCCGATTTTTAAATTTATTTTTTTCAAACCTACGTTATCAATTGCTTTATATGCCATTGCAATTAGTTCAGATAATATCTCAGCTGAATCAGTTCCAATAATTTCACAGCCTGCTTGTGTGAACTCACGATATCTACCTTTTTGAGGT
>CAZKUB010000163.1:0-3662 GCA_964555835.1 uncultured Thermoplasmatales archaeon | reverse complement strand
TTCGTGCAAAACTAGGTAGACTTCTTGCTAAAAATTATCCTGTAGAAGCAGATATAGTAGTACCTGTCCCAGAATCAGGGCGACATTTTGCAACAGGATATGCACATAAATCCGGTATACCACTTGATGAAGGAATAATGAAAGACAAAGATGAACGTAGTTTCATACAACAAACACAGGAAAGCCGTGATAAAATTGTTGAAGAAGGCTTGTCATATCTACGCTCAGTTTTAGATGGTAAAAGAGTAGTTCTAATAGATGACTCAATAGTACGAGGTACCAGCATCAGAAAACTGATAAAAGGTTTAAAAGACGCAGGTGCAAAAGAGGTACATGTAAGAGTAGGCTGCCCTCCATTGATTGCACCATGTTATCTTGGGATTGATATGCGTAGTAAAAAAGAGTTTATTGCACGTGATGAAAACGGAAGGATAAAAACATGGGATGAAATTGCAAAGGAAATCGGTGCAGACTCACTAGCATACACAGAACTAAAAAGTCTAACAGAAGCAATTGGTTTTGACACCTGCCGGGGTTGTATAGATTTTCCTGATGGTTATCCTGCCGAGTGGAAAGAAGATGTGCTTAAAATGTTTAAAAATGATAAAAAAGGCGTACGCGCCTATGATTTTTGTAAATGAGATTTAGTAAATATTTGGTTCTTTTTATGATTGAAATAACAAATGGAACATTCGATGAGAAGATAATCAAGGTTTTACAGAAGACATACCCTATAACTGTTGAAGAACTCAAAATAAAACTTCATCTTTCAAAACAACAATTGTATAGGGTTTTAAACAAGTTACAAGTAAAAGGCATAGTACAACTTGAGCCATTGCCGGGCAAAACATATGTTAGGCTACTGAGAAATGATTTCAACTTTGTAGGTAAGAAACGGCAGCGTAAATTTATAAAACATTATACGAACAAGATGAAAAATAAAGAAACCGAAAAAAAAGAGGACATGATGTATCTCTAGTACTTATATGGGTTCAACAATATTTACCCATATAATAGGTATATCTTTAGGAACAGTTTTAGTTTTTTTGTCTTTCCTTTTAAGCATTCCTATCCCTACTAATGTGTTTTGTATCTGATATTATTTAAATTTTCCTATCTTTTTTTTAAAAAACTTTGTCCTAACACCTTTTTAAAACTCTTTTATCCAATAATTTGTATAACTTGATTATTAACTAAGAGAAACTCTTTAAGCTCTGTAGATTTCTTAAGTTGTTTTAACTCTTCGTAATCTAAAACATGTTCATAATTAGAAATAACTCTAGAACCACTGGGGCTCCAGCTAGCAATCTCAATATTTTTTAAATCAAAGTTTTTGACACTACCAAGAATTGTAAAAGATTCAGCTTTAATGTTATAACCACACTTATTACACTCAATTACAGAATCATAGGGGATATAAGGATTACATGAGTCATTGATTGGTTCTAACTGAATAATAACCATTTTACCATCGCATTTTGGGCAATTCATAGATTTTTTGCTATTTACACTCCAAAGCCCTGCGACAATCTCCATATTTTTTTTACTATAACCCTTACTCAAACCAATCCAACCTAGTATATATGTAGTCTTCTAACATAAATACTTTTGCTAAAAATGTTTTCCCCCACTCCTTTACTTTCTATTTGATATCTCTCTTATGGGTATATATGCTAACAATAATGCAATATAAATCCATACTACAATACCTGGTAACCAGGGCGCTGTATCAAAAAGTGCAAGATTAATGCCCATTACAATTAGTATCGCAATTAGAACACCCATAAGTGCTTCCCCGGCAACAAGCCCTGCAGTAAAAAGTAAACCCGTTCTAATTACTTTTTCCTTTGGTTTGACATCGGTTTTTTTAATTGCAAGCTCCCAGTCAGAGATTTCTTTTTCCTCAGCACTGCCATATTTCTTTTTTAATAAACCATCTGTAATATGCCTTATACCTCCACCTACAAAAATAGGAACTGACAAAGTAAATGGTAAATAAATACCAATTGCAACAGGCAGAACCGGCAAGTCTATTAGAATTAACACCAGAGCCAGTATCATCCCTGCTATAATATATGGCCACAGCATCTCTTGGCCTAAAACACCTCTTACTATGCCTGCCATTAAAAATGCTTGAGGCGCAGGCAGATTTGGACTACCAATCGTGAATGCTTTATGAAGCACTCCGATTATAAGACCAACAACACCAGAAATAGCAATTACTCCAAAAGTCATAGCTATTTGAAGTTTTTTTGGAGTTGCTCCAAGCATATGGCCACAGGCCATTGATTGCAATAGATCTCCAGATATAGATCCTCCAATGCATATAACTGCTGAAATAAAAATCACAATGGCCATGCCTGCAAGTCCAACCGCCCCAAAGCCAAGCATGATTAGGCTGACAATTAAAAGGACTGCCACCGTCACTCCAGATATAGGGCAGTTAGACGAACCCACAAGGCCTGTGAGGTAACCTGCAAGTGCGCTTGCTAGAAAAGCAAAAAGAATTGTAATTACAGCCATAATAAGTGAAACACCTATTGCTTCAGAAAGCCACATATAAAGCAAAAAAATAGGGATAATCATTAATACAATAAAAGTAAAGATCATTTTGTAGTTGAGATCTTGATCTGTTCTCTTTTTTGATTTTCCGCCCCCGTCTCTTATTCCTATAACTGCCTCTTTTACACTATCAACAAGATTATTTTTAATAGTCCAAATAGCGTACATGCCGCCTACAAGCATTGCGCCGACTCCGATATAACGAACTTGTTCGCCCCAAGTAGTATAAAAACCTCCCAGTAATGCACCAAGCTCAGCATACTCAGCGGCAGGAGTTGGAATACCCCCTGTGAGTACAACTATAGGGGCAATGATTACCCACCCAAGTAAACCACCTACTAACACGTAGGATGCAATACGTGGTCCTATAATCCATCCAACACCAAGTAGTGCCGGCGATGTTGTTACACCGCCGTAGATATAACCTTCTCTAGATTTTCCTAGTATATCATATCTTCCAATAGCTTGAATATGTTCTATTGTCCCTCTGAAGATATTTAGAGAAAGCTCAGCAAATTTATATAAAGCAGCGATAATTCCCCCGATTAAGAGCCATATACCACTAATAGAACTAACTTTTTGTTTTTCATCAGAAGTTTCCCCGCCAACTGTTGTGGTAAGTACTGCTGCGACAGCAATACCTTCAGGAAAGGGGAGATCAGTTTTGACAACAAGTGCTTTTCTTAGTGGTACCATCCAAAGAACACCTAATAGACCGCCTAAAAGGGAGATAAGTGTGGTTTCAAGATAGTTGATTTCAGTCCAGACTTCAAGTATAACCAATGCAGGAATGGTAAATATTACTCCTGCTGCAACGCATTCCCCGGCAGAAGCACCCATAGTTGCAAGATTCACCTCTAGAATTGTGCCTTTAAATGGTTTGAGTAAAGCAAGTGCCATAACTGCACCAGGAATAATTGCTGAAACAGTCATACCCGCATAAAGCCCAAGGTATGCATTTGCAGCACCTAACAAAATTGCAAGAAATACGCCTGTAATAACAGCTTTAACAGTAAGTTCAGGTATTTTTTTTTCTGAAGGAATGAAGGATTTGAATTTTTCCCTATTAGCCATTATAAACAATAATATATATAATTATT
>CAZKUB010000162.1:0-6148 GCA_964555835.1 uncultured Thermoplasmatales archaeon | reverse complement strand
AGCTGTCAACTATGATACTGAAGGTGAGCAAAATCTTATACCTCTCTTTGTTGAAAACATGGAATCCCCATCAAATGCAATTGTCAGAATAAAAGAATCACTGTATCTTTTTTCACAAGAAAAAGTCGATGGATCTAAATCGGCAAAGGAAGTATCTTTGGAGTTTGCAGAGAAATTCTGGGAGAGAAGTGATGCTGCTTTAGTAATCGAATACAATCAAGCAGGTTATGAACTTGGAATAATTGCAACACCTATTGCATCATATCTTAGCATTCCAATTATTGTAACAGATTCAATTGATGGTGATGTATCAAGGGTTCTTTCAAATCTTGGTGTCAAAAAAACAATTATCTGCGGGGAAAACTTAGAACCACTTGGTAAGTATTTAAAATTTGAAACAGTTGACGATGCAGTAGATGCAACAATCCAAGTTATTACTGAGAGATTCATTAAAACAAGACATGATAGAATTGATTATATAACACTTACAAATCCAGTTGATGCTTTTCCCCCAAACGTATTGGACTCAGTTGAATACTATTTTGGACCTGAAACAGCAGAGTCTTCAAGTATGAATAGGGAAAATACACTTAGATTTTTGTTAGGCGTTTCAAGTCGCGGAGTTACTTGGGAGTTTACTATACCTGATGACTATAAATATGCTTTAATCGAATTTGAAGGTTATAATCACGAGCTTGACGGTGTAGATGAATTCGGTGATGTTGCAAGTTTTAATATAAATCCTGTGGAAAAAGGAGAATTATCTCTAGGCGGTGCTTCAACAGCTAATAGTGCCGCAAAAAGAGACAGAGCAGGAAATGTAATTGAAGATAAAGTATACTTTGAAAGAGTATTATATGATTGTGGGGGAAAAACTTACAGAATAACTGCAAAAGGAAGTTGGACCCTTTTAAGTGAAGGACAAGTATCTGCAAGACTTAACATTAAAAAATTAGATAATCCTGTTTATGAAATGATGGGTGGCCTATCCACGATTGCACCTTATCTAACCGCATATTACAAAGGAATTGTTTTTGGTAAAACTGATTTTGCATTTACTGCTGATGACAACGTGATAACTGATACAGGTGAAACAAGTCCTGGATTTTATACAGCTGGAAGAAATATTGATTTAGTTCCACGGTCCAACAAACATATTTTTGATAATATACATGAGCCTTTAAACCAATTACTTGCAAAACTTGCAGATTTACCCTATGATAAAGCGATTGATTTAAAACCTTTGACCGAACACTACCGGGAAAATCCTGTGTACATAGCAATAGTCGGTGGAACTACAGTAATACCAAGGTACATATATGAAAATGAAGTAGGCCCTATAGGAAATGTAGGTTGGCAATCTCTATTTGCAGGCGGTGGAACACCCAGTGATAATATCTACGCAAATATTGATCCTGTTAAATATAACTATGACAACATAGCACCAGATGTACATAGTGTCGGAGATTACCCATATTTAGAAAACATAGTCGGTCGTATAACCGGTTGGGATGTACAAGATGCAAATGCTTTGATTCTAAGAAGTATGTTTTACGATGATCTTATTGAAGATTTAAGTATATGGAAAGAAAACTTTGGGAATCTTTTTGGCGG
Source organism: uncultured Thermoplasmatales archaeon (assembly GCA_964555835.1). Taxonomy (GTDB): domain Archaea; phylum Thermoplasmatota; class E2; order DHVEG-1; family DHVEG-1; genus CAZKUB01. The sequence continues at coordinate 4,534 of CAZKUB010000162.1, read as the reverse complement.
TGGAGTAGATTTTAGAGCACCATTGTGGGTCCAGACTTTAAATAGACTTCCAGTAATAAGACAAATACTTGGTCTTATAAATACGGCTACAGGCAGCATGCTTAATCTCGCGGTTGGGCCTTGGAAAATTGATACTGGTTTTAGCAGGATAATGGCACAAACGTTTGAAAATGAAATCGGTAAAAAATTAGGTTTCAACGTCCAAACAGCATTACATGAAGAAGCAATGATAAATGGATACAGCTCCGAATCTCTTAATAAGATTAAGCAAGCAAGTCTTTGGAATAGGCTTACTTTTTCCAAATCACAAATAGAATCACTTGCAGGTGAAGGAAATGTTAAAGGTAGAGAAATTCTAGAAAATAGTAACTTCATATGGCTTACTGGGCATGGGTCGCCATATTTACTTGGTTTAGAAGGAGTTGATCTCGTATCATCAGGTACGAGTTTTATTGGCCTTAACCTTTGGCAAAGATTTTATAAAAACCTGATTTCACCCTACTTTGTAGTAGGTTTCTGGGGCCCAGGTGGGGGTTTATGTAAAGCCGGAGAGTATGCTCCACGTATAATGTCAACTGTTGAACTTGGTCCTTCATTCATATGGGTTGAAAGCTGTTTTGTTGGTAAAATTACAGGGATAACTCCTAAGGCAAACGTTGGCCAGGGAATACTTCACGCCGGTGCCGCTTCAATGGTTTCTTCAACATCTGGCTCAAACATACCGGGAGGCTATTTGCCGGGCAAGCCTTTTATGTTTGATACATGGATTGGTACACGAATTAGAGAAAAACAATGGGAAAGAAAAGTCGAGCAAGATATTTATCCAGATTTTCATTTTGGATCAAAGATATATGCTGATATGTGTAATCATCTTTCTGAGGGTAAAACAGTTGGAGAAGCGTTTAGAGATGCAAAGAATCAATATCTGCCTGAAGATGAAGGCTGGGAGCTATGGTGGAGCCCACCTTTGGATACTGAGGGTGCGCCAGTTCTAGGATGGGACACGCATATAGCCCCAAAATATACATCTTTCCTTCAATATCAATTATATGGGGATCCAGCGTTTAGACCTTATATGCCACAGTGATAAAAAAATAAAAAGGGGATAAAAAACCCCCTTCTAAAATCTTTTTTATGGTATTTTTGAAAACTCATCAATATTATGAGCAACCAAGGTAGGATTTGTTTTTTTCTGACTGCCCAGTGAATCAAAAAGTTTTTTTCCATAATCATGACCCGGATAAACTAGTATATCATCTTTTAATTTTTTTATCTTCTGCAGACTGTTAAACAAATCAACTATATTTCCACCGGATAAGTCGGCCCTTCCGCAGTTATCAATAAAAAGTGTATCACCTGTTAATATTGCTTTGTTATTAACTATTATACATAATCCATCTGGTGTATGCCCTGGTGTTAGTAAAAATTTAAGCTGTATGTCACCTAATTTTATCATTGAACTATTGGGAACCTTAATATCAGGTGTTATACCAAACTTATCTATATAAGAGTCTGAGACTATTAATTCTGATTTTGGGTATAACTCTTTTAATTTTTTATTTTTACTAGTGTGATCTATATGATGGTGTGTATTAATTATATATTTTAAGTTAAGGTTTTTTGATTTAAAAAAAGCAACTTGTTTTTTTATATCATTACATGGATCAATAATAGATGATTCTTTGGTTATAGAGTCGTATACAATATAGCTAAAGTTATCAAAGCCTACTTTTATTTGTTTAATATTCATGTAATCTTAAAAATAATATAGTTTTTGTATTTAACAATTTTTTTTAAAAAAATAAAAAAAGTTTAGAGAGATGGTTTTTTTAAATATAACCACCAATCTGAAGACTTGGGTCCCCTAGTAATGCCCACTGCTGAACGGTTTTTGCATGTCCTGCTTCATAATCAGTCATGTCATGTGTCTGTATATATGTTGTAATTGCCTGAGTATGAGCACTTCCTAAAACAGTTTGGCCGTGCTCTCCATATTGTCTGAAAAACTCAATGGTTATCCAACCGTCACCACCACCAGTTGTAAGATCTTTACCAGGCATGCCATAACCAAAACCAGTGTTACCAATTGAAGCGATAGAACCACCATTTGGGTTTCTTACAAGCCTCCAGCTGAAACATTGTGGTACAGGAGTACCATATGTCCACATCGTTATTTTTGGCAGTCGTGGGAAATAATATGGTAAAATATCGTATACTGCAGGGATCATTGAAACATTAAACTGACTGTTATGACAGCCTCCAATAACTGCTATTGGTAGTTTCTCAGCATTTGAAAGCGAATCTATTGCCATTATTGGTCGCTTGTTGAAGTCTATTACATGTAAACCATAAACGCTTCCATGCCGTCTATTGCCCGGGACACCCGGATAGTGATCAGCCCAAACATTAGCTGAGCCATGTCCGGCTATGAATACAAAACCACTACCTTCACTCCATGCTTTTACAACATCAGGTACGCCTGTTAATCTACCGTTTGATGCCCAAATTATTTCTCTTTCAAATGTTTCAGGCATATAGTAAAGCGCTCCACCTCGACCTTTTAAAACTTTTTCACCAGTTGCCCATTCTCCTTCATAGTACATCTCCATATCGTGTCTCCACTCAGAAAAGATAACATCTCCAGTTCTGCCATCTTTAATCCATACATGTACATCGGTTAGATTTCCATAGGGTTTTGGATCATAAGATTTACCACGAATCGTTAAAACACCATTTACATAGCTCATATTTGCCCAAGGTAAAAAATAGTTACAATATGCTTCACTATCACTTGGAGTATAGGTAAAATCATCATAACCTAAGATATCACCAGGTGATACTGTTACAATTTCTGCGACAGGTGGGGCCGGATAACCATCAGCTAAATCAGGGTTTAAATGATCGTTATGTTTAAAAGTCAAAGATGTTCTCTGGGTTCTATCAATTTTTATTTGAACGGTATCTACACGGCTTTCTTCATCATTTTTATTAAAGCTTTGAGCATAAATTGTATAATAACCGTTTTTTAGACCTGTTGTATCCCACTGTATATCCCAGTCTTCCTGATCTAAAAAACCATCTCCAGAGATAACAGTCATCTTGTTAAACCATTCTGATCCGGCTACATCCGTCGTTTCATAGGTAATGATTTTATCAACAACTGTTTTTACCTCTCTGATACTTCTGCAGGCAAGCCTTCCTACAGAGACATCAGGAACAAAATCTATATCGTCATCATCCTCAACGCCTTCTATTCCCCAAGCAGCAAAGATACCATCGCCATTTGGATCCCAGCATGAAAAATTACCTTCGCCATCATATACATCAGCATAATAAAGATCACTTATTGCACCTGGATCAAAAATATTTGCATATGGATTTTCATCAAGTGGGAATTTTGGCTTATCATAAAGATTTGCATATCTAACAGGTACATACCATCCTTTCGAGCCTTGGTTTGCATCATCTCTAGGTCTTGCAAAAATCTGGTTTCTAAGGCCGCCTACTAAAAGGACATAAGTAATATCATTTGTTTCAATTGCATCTTTTATAAAGTATTTTATCTGCTCAGGTTTGTCAACTCCATCGTAGTTAGCATATATCTCCTCGGTTGTCATTAAAAATGTTTTCACGCCTACATCATTTTTATGATTCACAAGTCTGTTTAAATGACGCTCAAATAAACGAGGAGCAATGATTACAAGATCATACTTCTGAACAACACTACTAGTTTGTACAATATTTTCTTGTGGTAGTTCATAGGTGATCTCAATATCGCTGCTACCTGCCTGCATTATTATCCCAGCATTTGGAATATATCTGGTAGGATATAGATGAACTATGGCAAAAGTAACTCGTTTATTATCAGCATTAAGTCCTGATTTTAGACTATATGAATACCAGCTTGAAGGATAAGGATCATCACTACTATATGTTGCTAAATCCTTTGGCTGAAAACTAGCTGCATTCTCGTTACTTGATAGACGCAACATATTAGGAGAAGGACGGACTTCTTTTGTTATCTGCTGTTCAACAACGTTCTCCAATGTTGCTTCAATATTAATATTTCGCGCCCCAAAAGGTAGCTCAAATACTTTTACCACTTTAGGAAGTACAGGCTTACCCGGTGTCATTATATAGGTAGAAACACCATCCATCTCAACAGAGATGTAATCAACACTTTCTTGTTTAATCATCAATGATGAAAAAGATACCTCTGCTATGCTTGTTTGTATTTGTATCATTGATGACTCTTCATTAGTGTATGCCATTGTTACAAAACTGCTTAATACAAAAATAACTACCATTGCGGTAGCAATTAAATTTTTTTTCATTTTTTATTTCTCCTTCCTATTTTTCTTGGCTTAAATATAATAATATATATTAAAGTATATAATATTTTTGTTTAAAATGTAGTTAAAAACTAATTCTTGGCTTTAAACTAATAGGATTAGCATACTTTATCGATAATTAATATTATTATAAATTCCCTTCTGTTAATTTTAAATGCTGAATTGAATAATATAAATAACTT
>CAZKUB010000161.1:0-2485 GCA_964555835.1 uncultured Thermoplasmatales archaeon | reverse complement strand
TATAAGTTACTTCTCGTGGCTGAATATTATTTCTAATCCTTAATTCTCTTTCTTTCTTTTCCCTACATTTAGAACAAGGATTTCTATAGGTCATAGTTATGGGGCTTCTTGTTAGTTTCCTTGAGCAGATTTTACACTTCATATTCCCTTCTCGTTAAATCTGTGAGGGCTTGGCGGCAAAGGTTACCCGATTTTAATCTTGGTTAGCCTAATCTTCAGCCATTGGCAAAGGTCGGTTAGTGGATTATGCCGCTATCTTCTCACCCTTTCTTCAAGCCCTCTCGTTAAATCTGTGGATTAATCTGTCTTCTATATATTTTGCCACAACGTGAACACTTGCCATCTTGAATGGTTTCTTTGTAGGGTATTGTTTTATCTTTAGAAACGTGTAGCATATCTAACTCTTTTGTTTTATCTTCCCAGACTATTTTGCAACCAAAGAAGCATCTCATCTCACACCCCTTTCTTGTTTATGTGGTCTATTACTTCGTTGAGTTTGTATTCTATTCTTATTATGTCGTGGTAATTACTTTTAGTTTCCTCGCTGAAAAACAGGTGGTTATCTACATATCTTGCTATGTTAAGCGGTTCTATCTTCTCGGTCTTGATGGGCTTACCGCATATACGGCATTCTCTGGTAGTATGCAAATGGAATACATTCTCACAAGTGCAGTATTCTTTCGGCTTATCCCTCAAATCTGCTCTCTCTTTTACTCCGCTACAATCTGGGTAGTAGTGCTTTGGGTCTTCCCCCTTACCATATTCTTTCGGCTTATCCACAGGCAACGGAACTGCTATGCTATCTAACTCAGCCTTTAGCCGTTCATTCTCTGCTTTGAGGGCTTCAATTTCTTTTAGAAACCTTTCGTGTGGGCTTTCGCTTCCGCCTGTTTGGTTATTGTAATCTTTTCCGCTTGTGCTGTTCATTTCTTCCCCCTGTATTTATTCTCTTTGTCCGCTTCTTTTTTCGCTTCTTTTTCAGTTAAGAAAACACCACGATTTGTAGGATAATCAGCAAAATTAACATTCTCGCCATGTCCCCAGTAACCGCCTATTTTCTCATTACCATATTCTATGTGGTCGCTATAAATTATTATACGGTTAATCTCAAAAAATACTGGAACATACTTCAATTTTTTATGCCCATACCCACAAGTATTACAAAGCACTTCTTCGCCACCGCAATAAACACCCCACACTTTCTGCCCTATTTCAAATCTTGGTTTCTTATCCATCTCTCTACTCCTCTACTGGTTTAGTGGTGTTAAATAAATCTCCATATACTTCTCTTTTGCTTTCGTTTAAGATGTGTAAGCCCACTTCTGGCACAACACAGTTTCTCAATATCTTTCTTTTATCTGGTATTTTGTAATTATCTATATTAAATCCTTTTAATTCACCTAATTTATCTAAACTGTCATAGTGCCTTCTTGATGAAGCAGGTATTTCTGATATGTGGAAGTTTGTCCAAAAATAGTGATTTGCTAATTCTCTTGGTGGTAAAAGTGGTTCATAATAAGATATTACATTTTCTACACAATATTTACCCTCAAAAAAATGCTTTAATAATATAATTTCCTCATATAAAATCATACTTGGGTATCTTATTTTTCCACCCCAATTCCCATCACCCTTGAAGCTATTATTTAATCTACTATGTGTCGGACAAGGCGGACTACTCCAAATAAAGTCATCCTCCTTAAAATGCTCAAGCAAATATTGGTGTGCGTCTGCTACGATAACCTTATCCTGTGGAAAGAAGTCCTGATATATCTTGGCTATCTGCGGATTGAGTTCAATGGCAACTATTTCATGTTCTTCGCCAGTATGTTCTTTATCCCAACATTTTCGATTTCCTCCAATTCCACAGTAAAGGTTTAGGATTTTCGTGGCGCACCTCCGAGTTCTTTGCTTGCTTTATCTTCATATCTTTTAATCCAGTTGCAATTTGCACATAAGAGTTGATATTTATTTTCTTTATTTTTTACAGATTCCAAAACTAATTGATGGCGTTGCTTAGAAGAAATATTTTTAATCTCTTGATAGCCTCCACCGTTTATATGGTCTACTTGCAATGCCCTAATGTCTTGGAATCCGCATCTCTTACATTTACCCCCAAGACAATCAACCACCTTTCTTCGCATACTGTGATTATATTTATCATTGTTTTTTCTTATTCTGTCCATATGCCCCTCTCGATATTCTTTTTGCCATTGCTTTCTTTTTGGAGTTTTGTTACGAACCAATCTTTCCCAACATTGAATACACAACCCAAGCCCCTTGTGTCTAATATCGGTAGTCTTGCAATGCTTACACTTATTATATTTTCGTGACCATTTTTTCATATTAAGAGTATACCATATTATAGGTGGTAATATCAAGTGTATTCCGATTTCCGCCTATGCCTGCATATAGGTTTAAAACTCTCATCTACTCCCCCTCTGTGTTTACCATTCCCCTATATCAGGATTTAATCCCAACTTCT
>CAZKUB010000160.1:0-5225 GCA_964555835.1 uncultured Thermoplasmatales archaeon | reverse complement strand
TGGTGAATAGTAATGAAAAAAAATAAAACTATACTACTTGTTGACGATGAACCGGATATTCATCATATCATAAAAATTTCTTTGTCAAAATCAATTGGTACATCATATATATTTGAAAGTGCAATGAATGGTAAAGAAGCCATAGAAAAATATCAACAACTCAGTGAAAAAAAACAGCAACCTCTTCTTGTTCTCATGGATTTAAAAATGCCAGTTATGGATGGAATTGAAGCCATAGAAAAAATCCTTGAAAAATATCCAAATACAAATATCTATGCATTCACAGCATATGACAAGACGGCTATGGGAAAAAAAGCCATGGAGATAGGGGCAAAAGGAATCATCGATAAATCGCTATCTTATGCAGATATAATTACTCAGATAAAAAAGATAATCAAACAACTAGAGTGAAATAAGGGCTGTGCCCTTATAATCCCCTATTTACGCCTTTGCTTCCTCGGCAAGCCCTAATGGTCATGCCGCATCCCCGCTCGGCGTTAAAAACAAATCTAATTTTTGTTGGGCATCATCAACAACGATTACTCTGTGGTGTTGTTGCTGATCACGTAAACAACAACTTGACTCATCAAGATTAATCAAACCAGTGGAAGCATGATGTTCATATCCACTCCAGAAGCTACCACGAGAATAACGCTTGCGGAAACCTGGATGTTTTTCAAATATCCAATGCGAACTCCAAGATTTAAGCATGATCTCAGCAACCTCAACGGAATACCTTTTTGGGATATTTACCTGGAAGTGTACATGATTTCCTGCAAAACCAAAGTCTCTGAACTCAAATCCAAATTTTTTGAGTTTGTAAAAACCTTCGACGCAGGTGTTTATATGCGATTGTTTCCGAAAACACATATAACGGTTTTTTGTGGTAAACATCATAGTCACCCAGTTATTCCTTGTGTCACCCACTAGCTTTTTATAGCCTACGCTATCTACAATATTCATAGTTTTTTCACGATCCTGTTGCGTCTTTGATGTGCAGACCCTTTGGGTCTGCCGCACGCAACAGAAAAAAACTAATACTAAAAACAAAAAAAATGTGACAGCTTCTCATCTGCGGGTCTTTCACTAACGCTTCAGACCGCGCAGTATTCTCAGCCTATTGGAAAAAATAAATAAAGTTATACACATATGTTTTTAATTCCAATCCACTAAATCATAGACGAAATACCCTTGTTTTCTAAGATTGTTTTTCTGTTCTATCGTTTTTGCAATAAGCCCATAATGTTCTATTCTTTTTTTGTTCTGCCATTCTACAGATCCTGCTTTCTCTTGGAGTTCCTTTAGAATGGCAAGTGATTGTTTATATCCAAGGTTTTTCCATTTACATTCAAAGAATACTATTTCTTTTGTGTTTTCGTTAAAAGCAACAAGGTCTATTTCCTGTTCTTTATACCACCATTTCCCTATTTTTGTGAAATCAATAGTGATTATTCTCTTTATGTGTTTCCTGGCAGCATCCTCAAAGATTGGTCCCATATACATAGGATATTCTGTTTTAATTTTTTTTAAAACAGCTGCAGGTTTTTCTTCTATTTCTTCTTTGTAAGGATAAACATAACATAGCCAGAATCTGAAGTAATTGTCATCGATTTTATAGATGAAATTTCTTTGTTTAAATGGTTGGGTTATAGGGTATTCTTTTCTTACTAGTTTTAGATTTTCTAACACCGCGATATACTTGTTAATATTGGTGATGTCGACGTATGATTTCGATGCGATTTCTGATAGTTTCGTAGCCCCATCAATCATTGCTTTTAAGATGTTAAAATAGGTGTTTGGCTCCCGCAATTCTTCTTTAAGAAGGATTTCAGCATCTTGATAAAGAATATTTGATTTATTAAAAAAAGTGTCTTGGATGTTTTGTAAAAAACTTTTTTTCGAGTTGAATTCATTGAGATAAAATGGTATTGCTCCTACTGCCCCGTATGTGTGAAGTATCTCTTCAGCAGTATACCCCGGGAGGAATTTTTTAAGCTGATTGAGTGGGACAGGTTCTATTTTGAGTTGCCCAGTTCGTCTACCATATAATGGGCTTTTGTATCCTAATAAGTGTGTCTCCATCATTGACACTGAGGAACCATTCAGGATTAAGAAAATATTTTTTTTATTTAGATGCTCATCCCATATTTGTTGGAAAATGGAAAGGATAGGCTTGTATGCCTCTATGAGGTAGGGGAATTCATCGATGATGAAAATAAATTTTTTAGTAAAATCCATTTTGGTAATGATCTGTGTGAAAATCTTTTCGAAATCTGTTGCTTCCTCGAGGTAAATATTAAATGTTTCTGCAAATTTTTTTCTAAATCGATCCACTTCAAGTTCGATAGGTTCTTTTCGTGCGAGGAAATAAAAATGGGGTTTGTCTTTTGCAAATTGTGTAAGAAGCTCTGTTTTTCCGATTCTTCTTCTGCCATAAACAATGAAAAATTCAGGTTTACTTGAAGCATATCTTTCTTCAAGCATGTTTAGTTCGTCTTCTCTGTTGATAAATTCTAGTAACATGTTACTTAGTAATGCATTACTATAATTTAAATATATTGTTTTTTCTCAAGAATCAGGGTAAAATATAAGATGCTCTTAAAAACAAAAGAAGTCTCAGATATATACAAAGACGAACCATACAACTGGGAAGAAAACTAACAACTGTTTTCCTTTCCCTCCTATATTTTTCTTTTACTTCTTTCAGCATCTGTCAGATACGTTCTTACATTTACGTTGCTTTAAGACTTCATCTCCAAAAAGGAATAATGGTGATTTTTAAAATTTTATACTTTACTAAAATACACTATTATCTATTTTCATATTTTACTAAAATAAACTTTTTATATTATTAGTATACACTGGATGGTTTGCTTTTTTCCCAAAACTTTTTATATCTTTAAATAGTTTCACCGAACGGTGAAATAATGCAAATGAGTGAAAAAGAGGTTCAACAAAGAGTAAAACAACAACTAAAAGTACTACTATCACCAATAGAGATAAAAAGTGTAAAACAAGAGTATCAGATTCAAAATCAAAGAACTGCTGACATTGTTGTTAAAACAAAATATAAGAAAAAGGAAACAACCTTTATCATTGAAGTAAAATCAATAGGTGAACCCCGACACATTGAGCAAGCAATAACACAGGTAAAATTATTATCAAAAACAATACCAAACAGCTATCCAGTTGTTGCTTCTTCTTTTCTAAGTGAAAAATCGCGTGAAATATGTAAAAAATTAGATGTCGGTTATATCGATCTATTTGGTAATATCTACATTGATCTTCCACAGATACATATAGAAAAAGAAAGTAATAAAACCAGACAGGTTGAAAAGAAAAAACAAAAACAACTTTTTTCACCAGTTGCTACAAGAATTATTAGATTGCTACTTAATGAACCAGAAGGAAAATGGACGATTCAATCGCTTTCAGAAAAAAGCCAAGTTAGTTTAGGATATACCCATCGAGTTGTTGAAAAACTTATAGATAAAAAATTTCTGGAGAGGAATAAAGAATATAAATTAGTCCTAGTAGATAAATCACGGTTATTAGATATCTGGAGAGATAATTATTCATTGAAAAATAACAATATTTACTCTTATTATACCTTTGAGAAAAATAAAGACAATCTTTTTAATAAAATAAAAAAAGCTTCAAAGTCAGTCAAATCTTTATATGCATTAACTCTTCATTCAGGTGCGTCATTTATAGCACCTTACGTAAGATATACCGATGTACATCTGTATGTTAGATCTAATATGGATCAATGGATACAAGAATTAGATCTTAGACCCGTTGAATCAGGAGCAAACATCTATCTTATTGAACCATATGATAAAGGAGTAATGCAAAAACTTCAAACAATCAAAGGAAATGTTATTGTATCAAATCTTCAGCTTTATCTTGATCTTTATTCATACCCAAAAAGAGGTAGAGAGCAAGCTGAAAAAATCAGAGAGGAAAAAATCCATTTTTAATTGCTTTAGACGAGGAGATAGAAATATGCCCAGAACAGCTAATGATTATCCCGAAGAAATAGTCACAATATCAAAATCAGCAATGCTTGAACTATGGAGAAGTTTGCATCGTTATAATAATGGCATGACTTTAATTGGCGGATGGGTTCCTTATTTCCTTTTAGAAAAATTTGGAGGGGATTCCTACAAACATGATCACGTAGGTTCAATTGATATCGATATTGCACTTAATGAAAAAATTATATCTGAAGAAGAATATACAAATATCGAACAATTAGTGGAACAACTAGGTTATCAACATAAATTTGACAAAAATGATAACCAAATTCCTTTTGTGTTTCTCAAGGATTTCCAAACATCAGATACACCTGTTACTATTGAAGTGGATTTTTTAGGCTCGTATTAAGGAAATAAGGGACACCGTCATCAACCCATCAGCGGATTACTTGCAAGAAAATGCCACGGAGTCGATATTGTATTCAATAATTATATTAAAGAGACTATCAGCGGACAATTTCCAAAAGGAGGACGTACTACAGAAACAATACGTATTGCCAATCTTGTAACTTCCCTAACTATGAAAGGAATAGTTTTAGGAGAAAGATATAAAGAAAAAGATGCATATGACATCTATTACTTAATCACTCATTATAAAAATGGACCTCTTGATGCGGCAAATGAAATACATGCTCACACCGGTAATAGTTTAATAAACGAAGCACTAGCTACAATTAAAAAGGATTTTGAAAGTAGAGAATCTCCAGGTCCTACATGGGTAGCCTCTTTTTTAAATGAAGAAGGAGATGAAAGAGAAAGCAGGATCACTGATGTCTTCATGAATATCAATGAATTCCTTAAAAATCTACAAAAAAAGAAGAAATAATACTATTATTTTTACGATGATTTCTATTCTACTGAAGTATAATCATTGTTACTTCTGTCCTCAAAATTACAAAAAAAATAAAGAGAAAACACTGATCCAAAGAGGCTTGTGACCTACACTAAACAACGCTCATTCTTTAAAGTTTTATTAGTAGAACGATAGTTTTATATATAGAACGATAGTTCTATAAACTATGCATATCGAAGAGATGTTTGAAAAATATAAAGATTGGAAACTATTAAGAATTTTTTTAAACAATCCTGATTGTTCATTTTATACAAAAGAAATTTCAAGAAACACAGGGATTGGATCTGGAACAGTAAATAATTTCTTAAAAAATATCTATAAAGATAACATATTAA
>CAZKUB010000159.1:0-22345 GCA_964555835.1 uncultured Thermoplasmatales archaeon | reverse complement strand
TCTTTCCAGTTCAAGTTTTAAGTTGGATATTACTTCTTTTTTATCACTGAGAAGTTTTTGCAAAGACTCATATTTTTGATAATAATCTTTTACCAGTTTTTTTGTTTTTTCAAAAATCTTTTCGTCAAAGTCAATTCTGCCGATTTTTTTAAGAATGAGCTCTTTTTTATCTAAAAGTTGTTTTTCATTTTTAAGCTCTGTATTGATATGTTTTAACGATGAAGCTATCCTTTCTTTTTCCCTGATTTCTTTTTGCAGATAGTTATATCTTTTTTCAAGTGCTGTTTTTTCACGGATGCTTATTTCTTTTTTTTCTTCTTGTTCTTTTACTTCTTTTATATGTTTTTCTTTTTCATCCATTTTTGCTTTAATATCTTTTTCAAAACTTTTAACTAGAAAATCATATTGATCTGACAAAACCCTTTCACAGGTTGGACATTCTGCAGTGGGGCCTATCTTTTCTATTTTTTCCTTTTTATTTTTTATTTCAGCGATATCTCTCTGGATTCTTTCTGAAAGCGTTTTTCTTTTTTGGATTTCTTTTATAAAAATTTCAACTTTTTTATTTGTTTCATCTAATTTTTTTTCAACTGAGCCCAAATCATTTTTAACATTTTTGAATTTTTCAATTTTTTCAGATTCAACACCCATTACCTTATTTCTTTGTAGAATTTTATCTTTTAACTCTTCTATTTCTCCCTCTAGCTTTTTTTTATTTTCAAAAACGTTTTTCAACTCTATTTGTCTTTCTTTTTCTTTGTTTATTTTTTCGTATTCTTTTTTATTTTGTTCAACCTTTTTTTTAAGTTGTTCGAGTTCTTTTTTTTCTTTTTCTGTCTTTTCGCTCAGGCTTTTTATTTCTTTGTTTGTCTTTTGTTTTTCTTGCTCATATTTCATTATTTGTTCTTTGTACATTTCATCTTTGTTTTTCTTGTTTTCATCAAGGATGCCTTCACTTAATTTTTTAATAAGACCTTCTTTGTTTTTTATATCAGAGCGTAATTCCTTTATAACATCATCCAGTGAATCAATTCCAAGCATGCGAAGTATTAAAGGTCTTCTCTCAGAAGCATTCATGCTACTGAGGGCATTTAGTTCTTTTTGTCTAGCGAATATGCTTGTGAAAAAGGATTTGAAATCCATTCCAAGTTTTTTTTGTATGAACCTTGTTACCGATTCAGCACTCGTAGCTGCTACTTTCCCATTCATTGTTGCAGTTGCTTGTATGGTAAGGCTTTTGCCTTTCATCTCACGAATCACCCTGTAGTTGTCATTCTCAAATATGAACTCCAGTTCCACTCTACATGGATCAGTTTTAGACGAATCCTTGGTTTTGATCTGATCTGCTGCGGTTCTTGCTGCAACAGGGCCATATAGGACCCATGCGACTGCTTCAAAAATCGTGCTTTTACCAGCACCGTTTAATCCAACTACACCTGTTACGCCATCTGGAAAATCTATAGTTGCATTTTTGAATTTTCTAAAGTTTTTAAGAGTGAGATTCTTAAGTATCATTTTCCTTCCGTACGAGCCTGAATTTTTTCTATATATTCTATTCCAAGTTCTTTGATTGTTTCAAGGTCTTCTATTTTTTGTGTTTCTAAAAATTTTACAAATTCGTTTACAAGAGCATCTATCTTAGAAGAGCTTTCACGTTTTTCACCTGCTTCTTTTTTTGCGATATTTGCTTTGATTTCATAGTGAATCGCATCATTTGTGAGTTTTCTTATCTCATTATGATCTAGGTTTCTATAAACCGTTGATGGGATGTCGTCAAGTGTAATTCTTATGGTTTTTTCTTTTGGTTTTGCCTCTGTTACTTTTTCTTTTATTTTTTTCATTATCTCTTCAAGTTTGAGATTTGAGCATTTTATAGGTTTTACATCAATCATGGGTCGGGTTTTTATCTCAATGAAGTTAGCGGTAATTTTTTTATTTAAAAGGTTAAGCTCGATAAATCCTTTTTTATCATTTGCATCTGTGAATGTTAGGCTTTCTGTAGATCCAGAATAAAATGCGTTATCGGAAAGCTGGGTGTATCTATGGAAATGGCCAAGAGCCATATAATCAAAATCTCTAGAAAGAATTTTTGCAGGTATTATAAGTTCGTTGAACTCATTCATTGTAAAATTTTGAACTCCTGTAACTGAACCGTGTGATACAAATATATTATAATCCGAGGTATTGTCTGGTTTTAGTTTTTTTAGCTCCTCATTGTATTCTTTTTTAGTACTGCATTGAGGTATCACATGAATTTTGATTTTTTTGTCTTTTATTTCAAATGAGAGAGTTTCATATCTGCCATTATAAATTGGATACGTGTACTGTATATTGTCAAAAATACTGAAGATATGGCCTGTTTCCTTTAGCTTAGGATGTTCATGATTACCGGAAACAAGTATAATTGGTATTTTTTTTCTAGTAAGCCTAAATATTTGATTTATAGCAAAGGTAATCGCACGATTGTTTGGTCTTACAGAGTCAAACAAGTCACCCGCATGAATTATCAGATCAGGTTTTTTTTCAATTGCATAATCTATGAATTGCTCAAACGCTTTGTATATGTCTATTTCACGCTGGTTTATGCCATCAGGTGTTGCCTTACGATAGGCAGAAAAGCCAAGATGTGTATCAGAAACATGTAGTATTTTCATAAAATATCATTTTAAACGTTTAAGTTTCATGGAAACAATATCACAGACCAGGGTCTCTGCATCAAGTGTTGGTGCAATTGGCGGTGCATATGCTGTTTCAAGTTTTCTAAATGTTTCAATATCAAAGCCTGCAAGTATTGCGCATGCAAAGGTGTTTATCCTCTGTGCGGCTTTGTCACCGACACATTGTGCACCAAGTATTTTACCAGATTCATCGGCATAAACCTTGATTGTTACAGGCTTTCCCCCTGGAAAATAATGTGGTAAAGATATTCCATTATATTTTCCCGAGATGGCTGAATCAGTATCTGTAGCTCTTACACAAAGACCTACACCTGCAATTTCAAGGTCAAAAAACTCTGAAGTAAATGTATTTAGAACTCCTTTGGGAAGATTGTATCTCCCCCCTGCAGCGTTTATACCTGCAGATATTGCCTGACGAACTACTATACTTCCAAGTCCTATAAGAGTAGGTTTATCATTTAAAAATCCTCTGTATTCTGTACAATCACCTACTGCATAAACATCAGCAACTGTAGTTTCTGATTTACTGTTCACAACAATCCCGCCAGTGTTTCCAATCTTACAGCCGATACTTTCTGCAAGAGAAATATCTGGTTTTGTACCTGCTGTGATTAATAATAAATCTGTATCAATTGTTTTTTCTTCACCTGTTTCTCTGTTTTTGATAATTGTTTTTTTAATAACGCCTGCTTCATCATCTATTTTTGTTGCCAGATGATTTGTAAAAACCCTAATTTCCTCGGGTATTTTATCTGAAACAAGTTTTGCCATGTCCAGGTCGATATTATTTGCAAGTATACTTGGCAATGCTTCTATAATTGTTACCTTAAGGCCCATTTTGTAAAAGTTATCTGCCATTTCCAGGCCAATAAGCCCGGCACCAACTATTGCTACTTTCATATCTTCTTTTGCATGGGCTTGAATCTTTTTTGCATCATCAATTGTTCTAAGAGTAAAAACACCTTTTACATCAAGATTTTTGATTGGAGGGTAAACAGGCTTTGCGCCAGTGCAGATAATAATGGAATTAAATTTTTTTTCAATTGTTTCATTTTCTTTTTTTGCAATGACTATTTTTTTAGTAACATCTATTTTTTCAACATAGGTGTTCAGATGAAGGTTTATTTTTGCTTTTTTGAACCAGTCTTCTGAAAACTCTATAAGATCCTTTATCTTAGGAATCTCTTTAGATATAGCATATGGTAGTCCACATTTTGAGTACTGTGGATAAAGGCCTTTTTCAAAAATTGTGATATCTGCGCTTCTATCTGTTTTTCTTGAAAATTGTGCAGCAGTCCCGCCACCGGCTCCACAACCAATTATTACTATGTTTTTGTCCCGGCTCAGAAATAAACCTCCACGTAGCAAATGGAATTGTTTTATAAATGCTTTTCATTAAATTCTTAATTTTTAAATTGAATTAAGAAATGTAAAAATAGTTAAAAATTAATAGGTTTGAATTACTACTTTTTTTTCTTAGTAACTTTCTTTTTAATTGTTGTTTTCTTTGTAGGTTTTTTTGCAGCAGTTTTTGTTTTGGTTGTTGTTTTATTTGTAGTTGTCTTTTTAGTAGCCGATTTTTTTTCTGCAGGTTTTTTTGTTTTTTTGGCTTTTTCTTTTGGCTTTTCCTCTTTTGATTCCTTTGCTTCTTTTATTTCTTCATCGGTCTTTTCTTCTTTATCTTCTTTTGGTTTCTTTGATTTTTTCTCTTCTTTTTCCAGTGGTTCTTCAGTTACTGATTCTTTCTTTTCAACTTTCTTTTTTTCTTTGATTTCTATTGTAGGCTGTGATACTACCTCTGTTTTGTAAATCTCCACTCTTTTTACAGGATAGATTTTCTTACAATTTTTATAGATGTCACTACCGGTCTTACCATCTATAATATTTTTAACAAACTCTGAAAGTGTACTTTTCTTTGCTTCATCTTCGAGTGTTTTTTTCATTAAATCACGAACAGTTCTCTTCTGGGAGTTCTGTATACGCTTATCTGTTGTTGCAAATGGCTTTACACGGATTTTTGCACCATCGCGGGTTGAAACATCATATATGCCTTCAATTTTTGAGCGTCTTCGCCTAATCATTCTGCGAAGGTAATCTGAAGTTAATGTATGACCATCAAATTGAGTAGTAGCATTGTTTTCTTCTACACCTCTGACTTTGAAGTATAAAACTATATGGGATTTTCTAAAATCATTTGTGATATCCTGGAGTGATACACCGGTTACTCTGCCTATTAACTCTTTAGGGTTATCTGTAAGTGTATCTGCAACAGTTACACTATCAAATGCTGGTGGTGCAACTATGTTATACCATTTTTTTGCCTTCCATCGATCTTTTATTTTTCTTGCAGATGTACGTGACCTTGCTTTTGCCATATTTCATCACTTAAATATTTATTAATAATATTAAATTGGTTTTTTCGGTAATACAGTACTTATACTTAAATTATACTAGCGGAACAGTAGTTCGTAACGTGGTTACCTATTCTGTAAAATTAGGCATAAAAACAAGCTATTTAACAATTTGGATTTACAGTTTTGATTCTTTATATTGTAGGCATATGGGTAAAAAAGTAGTAAAAAGTAAGTTCTAAATCTGTTAAAATCTAATTAAAAAGTTGTATAAAAACCAAGGTAGACATTTGTTATTTTTCCCTAGGGGCAATAGTGTAAAGCATTGTTTCAAAATACGTTGAGTTAATCAAATGTTCCTCTTTGACATATCCAAACAAGGCAAGCCAAATGAGAACATTTGCTAACAACCAAAGGTTATGCGATAAAACTAAAAAAGGAAATAATAGAAAATCCTAATTTGATGGTTCTTAGACGTAGTTTTAGGCAAGAATGACTGTTTTTTACTCTGTAATTCGTCTCTATTTCCCAACGTTTAGCATACAAAAGAAATAGTCTTTCAGCAAGATTAACACTATTCTCATCAAAAAGTTCATTATAAATCACAGTTTTAAAATGTAAATGTGAGCGTTGCAGTTATAAATGGATAACTCGGACTAAATAAAACCAAGAGTATATCCTAAATTTAAAAGCCCTCACTATGAAATTTCACGTAAAAAATCCAAATGAAACAAGATTCGATACTTCAATAAAACAATTAGATTTTTTTTTAAATAATTTTTTTTCTTAGCACTTAATCTTTCCAACGTGCCTCTTCTCTTATTACTTCAATTTTTAAAATCAGATCTGTTGAAATTTTAGGAAGATGTTGCATCGTTCCCATCTTTCTATCGTATAGTAATATAATTGTATTCTGCATGATGCCAAGTGTATCTTCTTTAAGTGATTGTAAAAAATTATAAAAATCTTTGATTTCACTTTCCGTTGGCTGAGAGAAGTTAATGAATTGAGATAAAGGATCTATTACAATAATTTCTGGATTTGCTTTTTTAACGCCAAATGCTATAAGTTCTTTCATTTCTTTCAGAGTGTGTGGTGGTTCATGATAGATACAATCATCTATTTCTTGTTCAGAGGGAAATGCATATCCTGATACACAGTCAATGAAAAATATTCTTTTATTTTCAAGTTTTTTTCTAAGTAATACTACCGTCATATAATCATAACTTCGTATTAGGGAGATATATAGTATGTTTAGGAGCGTTCCCGGTCTAACTTTGTTTAAAAAATCGATGATATCGGCAAATTCCATAGAGTTGTGTGTTAACAGCATAATACCTTTAAATTCCTGCAATATCTCATGTATTTCTTTATGTGCTTCTTTCCAATAGTTTATATTTTCAAGCAGGGTCTCTTCTATTTTATTTTTTTGTTCTGTAGAACGGCTAGCACTATACATGTTTTTTCACAGCTTTTATAAGATCATCAAACTCAAATGGCTTAGTGATATAACCAATGATATTTCCCATGTTCATTATTTTTCTTTTTTCTTCTTCGGAAAATCTAAAAACAGTTAAAAGCAACACCTTTGGATTGCTTTTTTTCTCCTTAAGTTTCTCAAGTATCTCTTTTGTTGTAAGCCCCGGCATCATGACATCAAGTGTTACAATATCTGGTTGAAAGATATCAATTTTTTCAAGAAAACTTAGTCCATCAAAGGCGGTTTCTGTCTCAAAACCTTCTTTTTTCATCATAAGTTCAATCATTTCTCTTAGATCATGTTCATCATCCACAACCATAATCTTGGTCATTAATTTCTCTCCTTTCTCTTTTATTACATATATATTCATTTATTAATTTTTTTCCGTATCTTTTTCATTGTTTTCCATTCTAAATATATTCACTTCTTTGAATCTCTCTTCTAAATTCTTAACTGGTTTAATTGGAAGTGTAAATTTAAACGTACTGCCTTTTCCCATAATACTTTCTACATCTATTTTTCCATCATGGGCTAGTATGATGCCTCGTGAAATCGCAAGACCAAGTCCTGCTCCTCCATATTTTCTGTTCATACCTGAATCTACCTGATAAAATGTTTCAAAAATCTTCTTTTGCTTATTTTTTGGTATACCCTTTCCAAAATCTTGAATTTCAAATAAAATATCGTTTTGTAATCTTTTTGTTTTAATATTGATTATGGAGCCATTTGGTGAAAATTTTATTGCATTGTTTACAATATTCATTATTACTTGTTTTACGCGTTCTTGATCAATGATCAACTCTGGAAGTTTCTCTAGATCAGTAATAATTTCTATTTCTTTTAAGTCAGCAAATGGCTGTATAGTATCAACAGCCTCTTTTATCATTTTTTCTACATCAGTTTTTTCAGGAATAAATTTCATTGTTCCTGATTCTAACCGTGAAATATCAAGAATGTCTTGAATAAGAGCATCCAGTCTGTTTGTATTACGTAAAATAATTTCAAGTGCATTTTGTTGTTCTTTGGTAATCTCGCCAAGTTTCTGTTTCAATACCATCTGAGTATATCCCTTTATTGCAGACATTGGTGTCCGAAGTTCATGAGACGTCACGTTGAGGAAATCTGATTTTATTTTATCGAGTTTTTTTAATAGAATATTCTGTGCTTTAATTTTTTCTTCTGCTTTTTTCTGCTTTGTGATGTCTCTGACAATGCTCGCGATTGCATATGGTACTCCGTTTTCATCTTTGAGGAGTGTTGTCGCCATCAAGGTCGGAAACAGAGTATTATCTTTTCGCTTGTGATCAACTTCCCCTTGGGCATATCCTCGTTTCATGACTTGTTGGTTGAAAGGTTCTACTTGTTTCTTTAATTGTTCAGAAGTGTGAAAGATTTTGAGACGTCGTCCAATTAATTCTTCTCCTTTTTCATAACCGTGCATCTGAGCCCATGCGTTGTTGACATATACCATGTTTCCTTGCAAGTCTGCAATAGACATGCCTTCAGAAGATTGTTCAACTACTGATGATAAAAACTTAAGCATTTCCTCGGTTTTTTTACGCTCTGAAATATCTCTTATTATCGCTATTGCATTCCATTTACCTCTTATTTTAACTGAAGACATCGACAGATCTATAGAAAACTCAGTTCCATCCTTTTTCAAAGCAGATAGTTCAAGTGTTTTTCCTATAGCTGTACCTTTGCCAGTATCTTTGAATTTATTGAATCCCTTGTTATACGCTTCATGAAACCTTTGTGGTGCAAGGATCTTGTGCAGATTCTTTCCAACAATCTCATCAGATTTATAGCCAAACATCCGTTCAGATGCCTCGTTCCAATAATCAACGTTTCCATCATCATCTATCATAATAATGCCATCTTGTGCCGATGTGCTAATCGTTCTGAATTTTTCCTCGCTTTCTTTCAATGATTCTTGAAACTGTTTAAAATCAGTTATATCTCGTACAGTTGCCTGCAAGAAAGGCTTACCTTTTTCAATCTCAACTCGTGTAAGAAGCACAGTAGCGGGAAACTCTTTTCCATCCAGGGTTTTATGAGTCCATTCAAAAAAGTTAGAGCCTTTCTTCATTGCTTTCTCTATCATTTTTTTTGCCTTAACAGAAGAAAGAGAACCATCAGGCTGCTTTTCCGGGGATGTATCCCATGGTCCAAGACTTACAAAATCTGTTTCATCTTTAGCGTTAAATAATTTAATTGTATAAGGATTTGCAGATGTAAACTTCCATGAGGGTGGTGCAAGAGTCATTAAAGCATCTTGTGAAGACTCAAATAAAATACGGAAATGTTCTTCCCTTTGCTGTAACAACTTTTCAACTTGCTTTTTTTCAGTAATATCAAAAATAGCTCCATCCAAATAAGCTAAATTACCGTCTTCATCAAAAAAGACTTGTCCTTTTTCAAATACCCAGCGTATATCACCTTTAGAGTCTATAATTCTGTATTCCATACTAAAATGTCTATTTTTATTAGTAGATTGAGAAATTATCTCTTCAACAATGCCTCGGTCATCAGGATGAATGATATCATTATATGAACGAAGCTTATTTTCAATAAAATCAGAAGCAGGATAGCCACTAATCGTTTTAATAGTATTACTGCTTTGTGTAATATTTTCTCACCTCGGATAAATTAAAACATTCCACAAAATAGTACGCAACCATGCCTCAATTCTTCTAAATCTATCTGTTTTACTGAAGAAAGATTCTCCGAACCTTCTTTTGGTTCCGGAGAATATTGCTTCAACTATACACCGCATAGTACTCTGCACCTTCTTTTTCCATTTATCCATATCTCTTTTTTGTGCAAGTACCGCTTTTCTCCTAGATGGACAACCTTTTGATCTTGTAACAGAGTTCTTTCTTGTTTTAATACCAGGTACAGCCCCATAACTGGTTATCTCGTTGAAGCATTCCTTGGAATCGTATCCTCCATCACCGAGAACGATTTCTACTTTTATCCAACTGGATTTCCTAAGTATCTTTTTAAGATATTGTGCATCATGGCTGGTTCCTTTTGTCACTAGACAGTAGATAATCTTCTTTGAAATAAGATCTACGAAGATATGGAGTTTTTTGAATTCTTTTTTCTTACAATATCTTTGGAATCTTACCTGTACCCATGCTCCTTTACAATTTGTTTTCATACCGCTGCTGTCCACACCTGCAAGTATGGTTTCATGTGGTACAAGAACCTGGTTGATTCTAAGTAGAAAATTTTCATCAAGATATCCCATGGTGTTCTGTATGGTTTTGTAGCATGGTGCTCTCTTAAGTTGGAGAGCTTTGTATATTTCAAGATCTTTGGTGGCACTTGCTATACCACGGTAGGATATTCCAAACATTATCTTAAAAAGTAGTAAAACAACCATACGTGAGAGTTTAAACTCTCTTCGTTGAACTGGTTTGTCCAGTTCAACAAATAGATCTTTTAGATCTAAAACATGTTTGCATTCATTGAGTCTATGGGAATCATATTTTGCCCATGGAACACTAACTTCTTTATACCTCCTCCATTGTACCTCTTTTTGACTAGTCTTTTGCATCCCATTACCTCATGGATGCAATTGACTACGTCATTTTTAAAAATAATTACACAAAGCATAGTATTACTTAAAAAGATCATAGTCCATTCGGAATCAAAGCGATATCTGTAAATGGCCCCGGGGATATTTTCAGTTATCGACCTAAAACGATGTTCGCTTTCCTGTAATACCTCCTCAGCCTTCTTACGCTCAGTGATATCGACAGTAAAGTTAGCAACTAGCCAACGACCCTTCAAATCCCGGAATGGTATGGAATGAACTTCAATAATTCGGTTGTTTTCTCTTGGGAGTTTTTTATCGGTTACTACAGCCTCCTTTGTTTCCAATAATCTAGCAAGGCTGCAGTCCTGGCAAGGTTCACTTAAGCCCATTAAATACTCGTAACACTTTCTGCCTGAAGGATCGCCGTAGATTTTCTGCCAGCCAGCATCGACGTACTGAAGATTGCATTCAGCATCTATGATGATAATGTTTGTCTTGGTAACATTAAGGATATACTCTATTCTTTTCCGTTCTTCTTCCAGCTTTTCCGTTATCTGCTTTTTCTCGGTGATGTCTCGTCCTATCACCAATATCCTCTCTTCACCTGAAATATTTACTTTTTTAAGATTAACTTTATGCCAGAATAATTCATCATTTTTCTTTTTTGAAAACCATACAAACTCTTGCGGTCCTTCTTCAGTTGCTTTACGAATCCATTCCAAGGCTTCTTTTTGAGTATATGGTGGCTTGTTAACACTGAGATCACCAATATTTAATTTCATAATTTCCTGTTTTGTATACTCAAATTTTTCAAGAGTTGTTTTATTTACATCAAGTATTTTTCCTGTTTTTAAATCATGAATAAATATCGAATTAGTTGAAGAATTAAATATCGTCCTGTAGCTTTCTTCAGAGAGTTTCTTTTTCTCTTCACGATCTTTCAGTTTATTTTCATTTAGTTCAAGCTCAGTTATATCCTTAAAAATTGTTGCAAAGAAACCTGGAGAGGGACTATAAGCAAATACATGATACCATTTATCCAAAGGTTTAGCATAATTCTTAAAATCTATTCTTTTATCATTAAGGGCAACATCTCCATATCTACCGATCCAATCAACAGTATCATGTTCAATACCTTTCAAAACCTCTGTTACCTTTTTACCTATGATTTCTTTTTTCTTTAACCCAGTCATCTCTTCAAATGAAGAATTAACATCTAAAAACACATAATCAACAGGTTTACCTTTTTCATCAGTTACAATCTCATGAAAGGCAAAACCATTAGGCATGTTCTCAAATAATGAACGGTATTTCTCCTCACTTTCTCTTAACGCTTCTTCATTTTTTTTCCACTCAGTTATATCTTTAGAAACAATAATTAGAACAGATGAAACTTTTCCCTCTTCCCCGATTGGATAAGACGAAAAATTAATAATATGTTTTTTTCCTTTTTTATCAAATACCTCATTAACAAAATCTTTAGTTACTTTACCCCTCGAAGTATTTTTAAAAACAGTTAAATATGATTTTAAATTTTTTTTAGAAACAACACCAAGTAGCTTCCAAAATTTTTTCCCAATAAGCTCTTCACAAGTAAAACCTGAAAAATAAAGCCCTGCTTGATTTACTTTAATAATATTTCCAGTTTTATCAACAAAAATCATTATATCATTAGTATTTTGAAAAAGTAATTCATCTAACTCAGTCATATTTTTATCAATAAAAACATCATCTTCTATTTTATCTTCATCTCCACCGTGTTTATTAATAAAAGATTCAGAAAACAATGCATCCTCTTCATTTTTTTTTATAGAATCTTTAGGAAGAACTTCATATTGTTCCATAGATTTATTTTGTAAAACAATAGAATCATCTGAAATACTTCTATTTTTACTTTTAAAAAAGCCAAGTCTTTCAGCTTCTCTTAATTCCTTTACAATATCAGGTTCATACTTCATTGAACCAACTCCAAAAAAGCCTAAAGAAAATTTCAACGCCCTCTCTGGTACTAAGAGCATTCTTTAACCTAAATATAATTGGTAATGCATTACCCATCCGTTTTACCCATCCAAACTAAATTATACAACAAAGAAAACATATTACCTATATAAAACAATAACGGATGATACTAACAAAACAACCTAAAAAGAACCTGTTTCAAACATCTTTAAATATACTAAGTTAAAATCCGTTACTAATGTCATCAAAATATTCTAAAGAACTAATTAAAAAGATTAGAAGAGAAGTTCTCAGTGGTAAAACCAAGTATGGTGTTGCTAAAGAACTAAATGTTTGTGATAAAATGGTTTATTATTATACCAAGGATATATTCCTTCTAAAAGTCCGGGTAGAACTGAGATTAGAGGAAGAACATTAGATACATTGAAGACTCTTTTAACAGATGGTTATATCAGATATAATAAGAAAAATTTCAATAATCTCAGAACTCTTCAGAAACATTTCAAAAAGATAAAAAGAACACAGATAGATGGAAAAAAACTGTTTATTATCTTGAGAATAAAAATAAGAAAGCATTATAGTCAGTTATTGAGACTAAATGGATCTAAGGTTATTAATTATTATGAATTGGCAAATATGTCTCAGGTTTTTGATGTAAATCTATCCAAAAAGGAAAAACATACACTCATTGGTAAAAAACAAGGTAAATATATCTCCAAGAATCATAGTTCTAAAATCGATTCTTCTTATAGAAGTGATGGTTTCCGTGGTAGATTTTTACATTCGGAACAACTGGAAAAAAACTGCTTAAAAAGCATCTATAACACGTATTTTTTTGTTATTTCCAACTTCGTACATTTTGTCTCTAACTGTTTTATAAAAATCAGACTTGCTAAAATTTTTCTCAGAAAAAAGTTTTGATAAATCAGGGTTGTTTTTAACTTTTAATTCAATATTTTCTTTTATTCCTGGTTTAAGATTCAAAGTATCTATCATAATCTCTGAGGAGCCTGCTGCTTTGAAAATATCTACTATTTTTTCTATATCATGAATTTTTAGAGATGGATAAACCGGTCCGAAAAAAACACTTGTTTTAATCCCTAGATCTTTTAATTGTTTCATTGTATCAAGTCTTTCTTGAATAGATGAAGAGCCTGGCTCCAAAATTTTTCTTTCAGAGTCATTAAGTGTTCCTATACTAAACATTACTTCTATATCTGAAAATTTTGAAATTAAATCAACATCTCTTAGGACTAGATGTGATTTTGTCTGAATACAAACTGGAAAATCATGGATTAATAGTTGTTCTAAACAGAATCTTGTGAGTTTATATTTTTTTTCAATTGGTTGATACGGATCTGTAACTGTTGAAATTCCTACAACTCCTCTCTTTTTATGTTTTAACTCATTGGATAAAATAATTGGGATATTTGTTTTAACATTCACAAAATCCCCCCAGTCTTTTCTTTGGATTCTCAAAATATTTGGAACATAACAATATACACAGCCGTGTTGACATCCACGGTATGGGTTTAAACTATAATCAAGACCTGGAAGACTTGATTTTGAAAGAGCTGTTTTACATTTAATTTCAGTTATTTTCATTTTAGAAATCCTCAAGTCTTTTTTGAAATAGTTTGTTTTTTAGAACAGCGCTGTTTTTTATCCATCTTTGCAGCGGTATATCCATAACACTTGAGATATGAATCATTGCTTGATTTAGTGTATCAAATTTTTCATATGGTTTTCTTAATGCTTCTCTTACACTTTCCCGTACGTTCCATACACCTATCGGCATGATGTACCCTGGGTGTGCCTCACGTAGTATTACAACGCCTGCTTGTCTTCTTTCTTTATTTAAAAGTTCATTTACAGCAAGTCTTGCAGAGTAATAGCATCCGCCGATTTCAGCATATTTGTCTCTACCTTTGTAAAATTCATATGAATTAAAAATAGATATTTCTCTTCCATAAGGATTCCATGTAGTGTTAGGATACCATGCTTCTATCAGTTCATACATCCATTCCGTAGGCATCATTAGTACTATCCAGCGGTTGTCAAACTGATTATGTAGATAAACACGGTATTCATTTATCAAAGGATATGTTTTAGTGTTTTTCATCATTGTCTCGCCAATAGTTGAATCAACTGCTGTAATGCTCCATCGTGTTGGAACAAATCTTCTAAATTTTTTTACTCCAAAAGCTCCAATGCTAAACGCTTTTTGTATCTTTGAGATACTTACACCATCTTTGTATAAATTAAAAACTGCGTCACGTGATTTTAAATCTGTATCATAATATGCTTTTTCGATGTTTTGATCATATTTTGGGTTTGTGATATCAATTTTTTTTATTGGTGCAGATGGACCATGAGGCTGTGCCTCATCATAAAAAGCAATGTTTCCGTGTGGTTCTTTTGAAAATATTGCTTCTGTGAAAACACTGTTTTTGGAAAGAGCTAGCTCTCGTGTGAATTGCACGGTTTTATGTGAATTTTCTACATCATAAATATCTATCATGTGTTTACCGCGTATTAGCATCGAGCGAAAATCTACTATATCTTCAAGTGTTTTATCAAGCCAAAGTTCAGGTGTATCAATTATTGATGTATCACCCATAACTGGCGGTATCATCGCACCTATTGATACTTTTGGATAACCTATTCTCCCAACAAATACACTAGGCGGGGATGCCCCACCTATTTTCAATGTATTTATTAATGGTTTTACTTTATCTCTAGAGTGATATTTTATAATTACAGGACAGCGTGATTTTCCGCATAAAAATTTTGTACCTCGGCATAAAGCGCACAGGCTAAACGGCTCTCTTTTAAGTGTTTTTAAAAGCTTGCTTTGATTTTTTGAAACCGTTGTTTTCATTTTCAAGTAATTTTATGATTTTATTTTGTGTTTATATAGATTTTGAATGGCTTATAAAATATTAAAAGTCACATATCTATCTATGCTTTCATATTAGATATAGTACATTTGACTAATGAAATGGAGCAGAGTATACAACAAAATATATATAGCATCAAATATATTAAATATATTATAGACATATTGGGGTTGTTATATATGCCTATTTTATGTATAAATAGGAGAATATATGAACGAGGTATGTAAATATGAAAAGAAAGGTAATAATTAAAAGCAAATATTTTTTATCACTAGCCGTAGTGTTTTTATTATTAGCAACAATACTATTAAACCTAATAGCCGTTGGAGCAGGCAAAAACGTTTATTACGAAGGCTTTGATAAAGGAATTAGCTATAAGCCGTTTATTCCAACAAAGCAAGTAACTTTTGTAGGCCATGACTATCATTCACTTCTTGATGATTATGCATATCTATCAGCTGTTCCAACATCTATTTTTTTAGACAGTAAAAATGATGTTTTATACACTCATCCCTTGTTATTTTATGAAGACGAATATAGATACACTGATGACAATGAAAGAACTTTAAACACTCGTCAAGGCATAGATTACTTTATGGAAGATTGGATGGGCTATTCAAATGGGATATTAGATGAGATAACATATATTAATGTTGACTCCTCTGAGATTCCAAGGGCGTGGAGAGCAAAAAGAGAAACAATCCTTACAGGCGATAATCCTTATTCTATTGCAAAAAATATTGCTTTACATAATTGGGAATATTCTGATGATATAGTTATTGCAGTAATTGAAGAAGAATTTGAAACTCCTGATAATGAAACAAGTGGAATAATAACTGGGACATTGCATCCTAAAAAAACAATAACTGAGACATTTTATGTACCACAGACAAATCAGCTTTATCCACAATATAACGAATTCTACATCCCTGAAGGGTATAAATTTGTAACAGCACGTAGCTGGTATCCAAGTTTTTATGTTGCATCACCTATCTTTAATATGACTATTCCTGCGGGTGATCGTGATATTCAGTTGTTCTGTGAAAAAGATGGCGCATGGATGATGACTGCTATTCAAACAAGTTGGAATGCAGCATCAGGAATGGATCGATCTAAAGTTTCAACATATGTACATGAAAATGGCCCGTGGAGTGTTGGATTAACAGATGTTCCAACAAAAGCTGCTTCATCTGGTATTTTTGATTCAGGAGATATGTTAAATAATGATATGAAAAAAACATATTATGGAAACGAAGTTCAAAGGCATCGAAGTCTTTTTGGAATACTTGACTTTGGCAGGTACGGAACCTTTTTAGACATATTGCGGAATCTAAGGACGGTAACTTATCAGATAGACATTGAAATGTTTCCAGGCATTGAGTTGTCTATTCCAGATAAACCATCATTTGGCACAAGAGATGCCTATGTTGAACTATCGTGGAACAATCCTGCAACTGATCTAGGTATGTCTTTAATTGGTCCTGCTGGTGAAGAAATTCTATCAACTGTTGATCCAGATGCTTCATCAAAAGATTCTAAAACCATGGTTGATATGAATATTCATTATCTCGGTGAAGTTTTACCTGATGAAGAATATAAGCTTTGTGTATTTTCCATAAATGATCTAAAAGTCCCTGCTGATTTTACGATAAAATATTCTTGGAAACAAAATTTTAGCAGAGAAGAAGGAGATATGCTAGCCTCTGCAACACAGGGCGCGGTTCTTGCCTCACAATTAAATTCTCCTTTGTTATATGTTTCAAAGGACTCTATTCCCTCTGCTACAAAAGATGCTTTGTATCAGCTTGGCGTTAGAAATATTCATTTGATAGATATAGGTAACTATCTATCATCTTCAGCTAAACAAGAATTAACAAAAGATTTTAGAGCATACCATTACACAGATTATTTTAAAGTGTATGATGCAATCAGAGAGCGCTCTAAGAGTAACGATGTGATTTTTTCAACAATTCAACCATGGACATCATGGTATGTTGCTGATTTAAAGCCAGATAAAGAGCTTCATGGAGCTAGATTTGTTGGACCTGCAGCATATATTGCAGCGATTCATGGCTCTCCTGTTATTTTTATAGATAATCATCCGGAGCTTTCATCATCTCTTTCATGGCATACAGAGTTCTGGCGCCGACATCCTAATGGTTATTCGAAACTTCCGACAGTTAGTGAGATGCATTTAACAGGAACACGTGTTTATAATTTTTTAAAGGATTTAGATTTTGATAAAGAAGGCCGAGAAATAATTATTACCATTGGGGGGCAATATGACATTGGTTTAGCATGGGATCGAACATTTGTAGGAAAAGCGGAAGCAGGACGCTTTATCGGAACTCCTACTGATGTAAGTGTATGGATTAATAGAAACATGTTCTATCCAATGATAATCTTTCAAAACCCTGCAACAGATACCGATGGTGTTATGGTTGAGATGGGTAGTAGTAGTGAACGTCGGTTTCCATGGCGAGGGAAATTGGGGTTGAAGGTTACAGATCCGGGTGGAGAAACAACCTTAAAATATCCTGTACTAAATACACTTATTTGTTATACCGTTCAGTTCAATACTCGTGCTAGTAAATACTGGGGTTTTGAATATTCTTGTGTTGATGGCACAATACCCGGGGTATCGCCATCTCTTGATAGGATTGATGATGGAGTAATGCTTGGAACAACCGGTCGAGAAGGAGCATTTTTTGCAGATATGTGTGACTCTACAGTAATACCCTTCTATCTAAAACAAGGTGGATATTCCCCAACATATTCAACAACTTTTGATGCGAATATACATAATTTAAACCAGGGGATGCTGTTATGGTTCATAAATACCCATGGTATGTCACTAGATGGAGGTGCATTTCTCTTTTGGGATCCAGAAGGAGAAGATCCTGAGAGTGAATCTTATTTTAACTTTCCTAGAGTCCCAGGATCGGCAAGGGAAGAAAACCCTTGGCGTGCTTATGAATGGCTTCTGGGATCAACTGAGGAACCAGATACCCTGACTGCTGAGATTCATGGATTAATTCCGATGCTTACTGGAAATCCTAACCCGCGTGGAATACGAGTAGTTACAACAGCAATGGACTATGCACTTGCCCGACGTCCAATCCGAGATATTTTTGGAAATATCGCAAGTCTGCCGATACTGCGGCATCTCACTCCAGAGTGGTTCCAAGATACTCAAACTTACTATGATGGTGTTGTTGGAGCCCTTCTTCTAGGTACGTTCGGAAAGTCATGGTATACTGCGATTCATATGGATGATGCCTTAGAAAATATCTATTCAACAGGAGTAGTTTGTTCTGCATGTTTACCGGCTGGAAATTATCTGCATTTAGTAATGATGCGTCATGGTTCACCCTTTCAGATTATAGATCCTTGGGCGACATCATGGTATTCAAGTGTATGGCAGAATATGGCTGCACGAGGAGTTGCATTAGGCGAAACAGTAGGTAAATTTTATACCGATGGTATGTTAAAAACAGGAATTCAATATGTTCATGATGACCGTCCGGTATGGTGGTGGGATTTATACAATAACGTATGTTTATATGGTGATCCAAATCTTCGTATATGGACACCTAGCACAGAATTTGGAGGGGTTCATTGGACTATTCAGGATGTAGCGGCTTATTCTTATGACTCATCAAGACCCCTTAATATTGATGGACACACTCCGTTTGGTGCAACAAGTTATCCAAACCAGCGAAAACCTAAATCTTTCTTAGAAGAAAACATGGTGATTATAATCGTATTATGTCTTTTAATAATCTTATTTGTATGTTTATTTCTTGTTTCTAAGAAAAAACAGAAAAAATAAAAATATAAAATCTTTTAATCTCTTTATTTTTTCTTTTCACAATACTTATTTATTAATATTTCATTTGCTTTTTTGTTTATTATGAGCGCAAAAGATGAAAGTAGTAGAAGAAAGCGATCAAGACCGGTTACAAAAACAAGTGTAAAAACTAAAATTAAAAGAAATAAACCTGCGATGTTTCTTTCAATATTTATTGTTTTAATGCTAGTTTTTTCAGGATTATACATAGCACTTTCTAGTTTAGGGGTAGACAAAGAAATTGGAGAAGACATAAAAAATTCAGTAGCAGTTATAAATACCACGGCAGGTGTTATTAAAGTTGAATTATTTGAGGATAAAGTACCAATTACTGCAAGAAACTTTAAAAATTTAGCTGAAGATGGTTTTTATGATGGGCTTGTCTTTCATCGTGTCATTAGTGGCTTTATGATACAAGGTGGAGGATTTGGAGCGGATGGAACCCAATATAATTCAGATCAGATAACCTTTGAAACAAATCCGGATGTTCTTCATGTTGATGGATCTATATCAATGGCAAGCACAGATGCAGGGGCCGGGGGAACAAATCAGTTCTTCATCTGTGATGGCCCTCAACATTTCCTTGATAACGATTATGCAGCATTTGGTGTTGTAATTGAAGGAATAGATGTTGTACGATCTATTGCAAATGTAGGTACAACAACAAAATATGATTATCATCAAAACTGGCCTATAGATGATATATTTATCAACTCTATCACTATAGAAACCCAATAAAAAGAGGTATAACTAATATGACAAATAGACATGCAATATTTAATACAAATAAAGGTATTTTTACTATTGAATTATTTAATGACAAAGCACCGTTGACCGTTGGGAATTTTTTAAAACTAGTGGATGAAGGTTTTTACAACAACCTTATTTTTCATAGAGTAATACCTGATTTCATGATTCAGACGGGTTGTCCACATGGAACAGGATATGGCGGGGCAGGGTATACTATAAAAGATGAGTTTAGAAAAGATTTAACCCATGAAAAAGGAATTGTTTCAATGGCAAACACAGGAAGGCCTAACACTGGCGGCTCACAGTTTTTTATAACAGTTATACCAACTCCATGGCTTGACAAAAAACATACAATTTTTGGAAAAGTAATAGAGGGAATGAACGTTGTTGAGCAGATATCAAAAGTTCAGAAAGATAGGAATGACAAGCCTCTTAAAAACATAGTAATCAATAATGTAAAAATAAAAGAAGAGTGAAGTTTTATGAGTATTCTTTCAGATATAGATATAAAGGATTTTATAAATAACGCAGAACTTGCAATTGAGCCTTTTTTTGAAAAAAATCTTACACCAAATGGTTATGATTTATCAATTGAAGAGGTGTTTATTCGTAAAACAAATAAACATATCAAAGAAGGAATGGCAGTAATTCCTGCGCAGACCTGGTTTGCAGTTAGTACTAAAGAATTTGTAAAGATGGGTCCTAAAATCACTAGTCAGCTTTGGATACGCTCAAGTTATGCTCGTAAAGGTGTTATGGCTAGTTTTGGAAAAGTAGATGCTGGTTTTCATGGAACGCTTACCATTAGTTGCTTTAATAGTAATGATGAGCCTCTTGAGATTCCAATTGGTGATAGGTTTTGTCAGATTGTTTTTGAAAATATGAACAGTGTTCCTTCAGCGCTTTATGATAAAAAAAGTGGTACTTATCAAAACCAGCGTGGTATAAAATTAAAGTAATACTTTTCTTGCAAAAGTCAGATACCCGGTATGGCCAAGCATGTTGAAACTAGGTCTGGTACCATGTTTAGATACAATCATTTCTCTTTGTATGTTCTCTGTGGTTTTGATTAATATGAAGCCATATTTTTTTATCTCATTTACTGTTTTTTCAACCTGGGAGATCAGGGGAGAATAACAGCATAGATACCCGCCTGATTTTAATGAATGATAAGCATGTTTTACTGCATCCCATGGGTTTGGAATGTCTAGTATTATTGCATCTAGGTTTTTCTCAGAGATTCCTTTGGTCACATCTTTGTTTTTTGTTGTAACAAGTTTTTCAAATCCTGCTTGTTTAAGGTTTTTAATTGCATGTTTTATGAAATCCTCACGGTTATCATAAGATATTACCGTTCCGTTTGGTGATACCGCATTTGCAAGACCTATTGTAAGAGAACCAGAGCCTATCCCGGATTCCAAGACTGTATGGCCTGATTCAACTGAACAGTTGACAAGTATTTGGGCAATATCTCTTGGTAGAATTATTTGTGCTTTGCGTTTTAAACCGTTTAGTTTGTCATCAAGTGAAGGATGGAATATAAAGAAGTTTTTACTTCCTATCTCTATTTTTGAACCTATTCTTTTATCTACAATTATGTGTGGGTCAAAAACACCTATTCCTTTTATTTTATCGGTTTTACCCGCGGTGTTTACAAAATAGCGTTTATCTGTTTCATCTATTAATACGACAATTTCGTTTTTCTTTACTCTCTCAGTCAAAATCTTCACCCGTACATGTTTACATGGCTTCCAAAGCCAAGGTTTTCAATATCAATTTGATCAAGCCATTTATCACGGCAACTGCAGTCTAGTTTTTCAAAAACTGTTATATCTTGTTTAAGTGAGAAATCAGATATTGCTTTTAAAAATTGTGTATCGCATTCTCTGCAGTTATGTGCACCGCGTATGTTTCCACCGCCTACAATGTCACATTTTATCCTTATGTTTTTTGTTATTTCTTTGCTTTTTTTTAAGATTTCTACAATGCTGAAAAGCCAGGGTGGTCTGTACATTTTACGCCCCCACAGGTAATTTACTACAGTGTTTCTTTGGATGTTTACAGGGTTAAAAGAAATAATATCTGTTATGTTTTTTATTTTTTCAACAGTTGTTATAGCATTTTCCATTGCTTGTTTTTCAGTAAGATAAGGTGGTTTTATTAGAACATATGTTTTGATTTTTATATTGTTTTTTTTCATAGTATCTGCTGCTTTTTTGTAATCTTGAAAAGTAAAGCCTTTGTTGATAATTTGCTTGCGTGTCATATCGTCTGCAGTTTCAAGG
This sequence comes from uncultured Thermoplasmatales archaeon, assembly GCA_964555835.1. Lineage (GTDB taxonomy): Archaea > Thermoplasmatota > E2 > DHVEG-1 > DHVEG-1 > CAZKUB01. The sequence continues at coordinate 548 of CAZKUB010000159.1, read as the reverse complement.
CCTATACCTATTTCAAAGGTTTTATTTTTATAGATATCTTTGATTTTCTGTATTTTTTTGCTTGTTATATATTCTGGTCTTGATTCTACGGATACTTTATCAGCGGTTTCATAGAGTTTTTCTAGTATTCTTTTTTGAACGTTTTCAGGGATTTCTTTATCATCTAGAAAGCTTCCAGATGTAAAAATTTTTACAAAACGCTGGTCTTTATATTTGCTCATAGCGTTTTCAAACTGTGAGATTAGTTCTTCTTCTGAGATATCAGTCAATGCACTATCGTTGAAGTAACCACACATGCTGCAGCCTGATTCAAGCGCCCAGCTGCATCCTTTTGTTTTAAAAATTATTACGAAAGCATCGGTTATTTCTTTATCTAAAATATCTTTTTCAGACCATGTGCTAACTGGTTTTGTAAAATCTTTTGTTTGTGGTTTGTAGTTTTTTTTAAGGTTTTTACATAGCTCTGCAATGTTGTTCATATCTATTTGTTTTCATCCTTTTTTTTGTATTTGAAGATTAGTACAACAGCAGCTAGTGCAACGAGTAGT
>CAZKUB010000158.1:0-11871 GCA_964555835.1 uncultured Thermoplasmatales archaeon | reverse complement strand
CCTGAGTTTCGCACCTCAATCTAAATTCTGCTTCTTTTTTTAATTAGAACACATTTCGCACATCACGCTTTTTTAACCTTTTTCAGCCAGGATAACCGTTGAAAAAACACTCATCCTGGTTCTTTTCCACAAAAAACCAGGGTATTAATACAATCAAAATTAGAAAAAACACGCTTTTTCAACCCATTCTTATCCACGATTATGGTAAGTGCGAAATTACGTAGGCTTTGTATGATAAATTTTGTAGAAACATGACGTAAAGACTCATGTTTATATCGCAGCAGATTAATCACTAACTGTGCAAGATATACAATGAGGATAGATCCATATATCTCCTCCTTATTCCACACTCGTGTCGGGCGAAGATGGATCTCATTTTTTATACTATTGAAAATCTTCTCTAAACAATCCTTTTCACGATAAAATACAAGAGCTTCATGAACTGAGAAATCTTTGTTTGAAACAAGTGCAAAAAATCCTTCTTTTCCCGTTAATGATTGTTGCAATGCTTGCTTGATTGCTTCCTCACGGGATAACCCTGTGAGTGGAAACGTGTATGACAAATGCGTGAACAGGAAATGATTACTGCTCCGATATTTTTTCCGAGGTTTCTTCTTAGATTCTATGGTTTTACGTAGGGATAATGCTTCATCGTATTCTTGTTCTAATCTTTTCCGACGGTTTGCTAGAATATCATCATGCAATGTTTGAGAAAAGTAGAGGTATTTGATCCTGCTGGGAAACAACAGTTTCTTCCCATATACTTCTTCGTCTTTTTTAACAGTTACTATCCGCATCCATTCATTTTTGGAGAATTTGCTAAGTTGATTGGTGACATCGCTTGTGTTTAGTTTCATTCGGGATAGATATCGCATGTTATCTGAAACTAGCATGTCCAGGTTCGGACTGCCGGTTGCACCGGCATCAAAAACCAAAAGACTACCGGTTCGCAGACCTGGTTTGACCTGTTCATAGGTTTTTTTGAAATGATGTTGATCATTGATATTACCTGGTTGAATAGTAAGTCCAACTAGGACTCGTGATCGTTGATCCTGTGCAAGTCCAATTGTGACTTGAGGTCGATCAGGCCTATGGTCTCTGCTGTATCCGTATTTAATAAGATCTGATGTTTGTGCTTCAAAGTGGGTACTGGTCCAATCAATGAACACCATGTCCAGTCCAACATCAAACTCATTTTTTAGGGTTAATAAGAGATGATGTAGGATGGTATGTCTGTTTTCTCCGATGGTTGCTAAGCCGCGGTATAGTGCATCTTTTCCAAATGGATCTAATTGGAGTTCTTGCAGCAATAATGGATTGTTGTTCATCCATGCATGGCATCGTATTGTGGAATGATCCTCAGTGAGTTTATATGAAACCATGCCGGTAACCAGGCTGCTGAGAGAATGACCACAATTTTTGAGTTCATTAAGAACTGGCGGGAGGTGGAGTTCTTTAAAAATCTGTTTCACGGTTTGGATGATTCCAATCGGAAAAGTCTTATTCTGGTTAGGCTTTATACTTTCAAGTGTCTTCAGTAGAGTTTGCATTTTGTCTTCAATAAAACGCATTCGCTGAAGGCACTTAACTTTAATTGAGTGCGAAACTCAGGATATTAATATAAAGCATTTAAATTTATATCTAGGTTTGAAATGTATAATAAAAAAGTCACTGATATTCTTACGGGAATTCCAAGTTTATTGAGGATTGAACTAGGACTTTTTGGGATGATATGTGTGCTCATCGGCGGCGTTCTTGGTGGATTAAAGCATCTAAATGAAAACCTTATACTTGCAATGATTGTCGTATTTTTTATTACCTCGGGAAGTATGGCATTTAATGATTATTTTGATAGAGATATTGATAAAAAGATACATCCAGATTGGGCAATTCCTTCTGAAAAAATAACACCTTTGCAAGGTATTGCTATTGCAATCTTTTTTTTCTGCATTAGTTTAATTTTATCATTTTTGATAAATCTATTAAGTTTGCTGCTTGTAATAATTAGTATTGATCTCCTTGTGCTTTATGAGACTGTATTTAAAAATCAAGGAATAATGGGAAACATGGTCGTTGCATTCATTGTTGCAATATCATTTACATTTGGCGGTGCAGCAGTTGGAAGACCAGAGATGTCGCTTTATTTTACCTTCCTTGCATTTTTTATGATGCTTGGTAGAGAGATACTCATGGACGTAACAGATATTGAAGGTGATAAACTACACAGGTATACACTGCCTATGGCGATAGGAATAAAAAATGCAACGTATCTTGGTTGCTTATTTCTGTTCATATCTGTATTCTTTCTGTTTATGCCGGGTTTGACAGGCATCTTTCCTCAGTATTATCTGATACTTATATTACCCGTGCAATCAATAATTGTGTATTCAATAATTCTTCCATTGATTAAAACAGAGAATACTAAAAGATCAGCAGACCTCCTGTTGATTACCATTGCACTGGGCCTACCCGTCTTTATTTTCAGTATTATTATTTAGTGTTTCAAAGCTATACTTTTACACAAAACATTATAGGCATTTTTTATAATATATTCGTAAATCAAGAGAGATCATATAAAAATAAGTGTGAGCATCATCACAAGCATCCCGAGAAAAAGGCCTATATTTGCAGTATGAACATTTCCATAATCCCTTGCTATGGGTAAAAGTTCGTCAAAGCTTATGAAAACCATTATACCACCTACAAACCCCAAAGCGCCGTATAACACTCCCTGAGTCAAAAAGGGATACAAAATTAAAAATCCTACTGCCGCACCAAGTGGCTCTGCAACACCGGAGAGAAGAGCATAAAAAAAACCTTTTTTCCGGGATTTTGTCGAGTAGTATATTGGTACTGCAACTGCAATACCCTCCGGTATATTATGTATCGCTATAGCAATAGCTATAGTGATTCCCAAAGATAAATCTAACATTGCAACAGAAAAAACTGCCATTCCCTCTGGAAAATTATGAAGAGTTATGCCTATTGCTGTTAAAATACCTGCCTGTTTTAATCTTCTTTCAGTGTCCTTACCGAAATACGGAACTTTACCTTTATGAAAAGGTTCAATTGTTTGATCGGTATGAAAATGCGGAATTAGTTTATCTAATATAAACATAAAAACTATGCCAAAAAAGAAAGCGATATTTGCAAGGATAAAGCCGATTGCTTCAATAGATTCAAATAAAAGCTCCACCATTGAAACATATATCATAACACCTGCAGCAAAGCCTAAAAGTGGTGAGAGAAAACTTAGCTTTGGCTTTCTTATGAAAAATACTACAAGACCGCCAATGCCTGTAGAAAGCCCGGCTATAATAGTAAGAAGAAATGCAAAGTGTACATTGTTCATTGGGATACCTTTTACAATATGGTAATTTTTTGCGTTACTTTAATATTACGGGTTTTAAAAAATATCTAAGCACAGCATTATTTTATCTGTTGTCTGTCATTTAAAAAATTAACTACGGATTTGAACTCATCTGACTTATTCATATCAATTTCAGATATTATAATCTCTTCTTTTCCATTGCATTCACATAAGATATCCCCGTAAGGATTTACTATTCTGCTTTTTCCAAAATAGCTAAATCTCTTATCTTTTCCACAGCGGTTTACTGCAACAACCCATAACTGGTTGTCCAGTGCCCGTGCACTAGAAGCAAGCATCCACTGTGGCATAAAAGGATCTGGCCAGTTGGCAGGTATAAAAATTATTTTTGCCCCGTTTATCGCTAGTTTTCTAGAGACCTCTGGGAAAACAGCATCATAGCAGACAATAAGTCCGATTTTTCCATATTCTGTTTCAACGACACTGCATTTATTTCCATGTGCTAAAAAATTTGCTTCATCTAAGAAAAGATGTATTTTTCTATGCTTAGCTTTAATTTCACCTTTGGAGTCTATCATCACTGCAGTGTTATAAAGATTTTTATCGGTTTTTTCAGCCAATGAACCGATTATATTTATTTTGTTTTTTTCTGCAATTTCACTTAACTTGTTTGTTGTATCGCCGGGGATTGTTTCAGCTAGTTCTTTAAATTTTTCAGGTATGCTACCCGTGGAAAAGTACTCTGGAAAACATATAAAACTAGCATCCTGTTCAGCTGCTTTTGAAGAGAAAACAGAGATTTTTTCCAAGTTTGCTTTTTTATCTCCAAGAGCTATATGCATTTGTGCAATAGCAATTTTAAAATGCCTCATAAAAAGTTTTAATAAATCAGATTATTATTAAACTTTGGGTGCGAAGTAAATAAACGTTGATACCACTATTTTTTATAAGACTGATAAAATGTATTTAGTGTCATCTTCAAGTTTTTATTTTACTTGTCAAGTCTTTGTTTTTAGATTATTTTTTCATCCTTGAGTTTGTTTATTACAATTTCTGCGCTTTCTTCTATATTATATTTTTCTGTATCAATGACTATTTCAGGATTTTCTGGCTCTTCATAGGGTGCAGTAATTCCTGTAAAGTCTTTTATAAGTCCTGCCTGTGCTTTTTTATAAAGACCTTTAGGATCGCGTTTTTCACATGTTTTAATGTTTGCTTTGCAAAATATTTCAAAAAATCTATCTGGACCTATAAGCTCTCTACAGAGCTTTCGCATTTTCTTATATGGTGAGATAAATGCTACACATGTTATTATTCCCGCATCTGTGAAAAGTTTTGCAACTTCGCTTATTCTTCTTATGTTTTCGTCACGCTCATCTGGTAAAAAACCTAAATCTTTGTTAAGCCCATGGCGAATATTATCTCCATCGAGCACGTAAGAATTTTTACCTTTTTTGTATAATTTGTATGAAACTTCGTCTGCAATGGTACTTTTTCCGCTGCCTGAAAGACCTGTGAACCATAGTACTACTCCCTTTTGTCCCAAGAGTTTTTCTCGATCATCTCTGCTGATTCTGTGTTTATATTGTTTTATATTTGTTGCTTTTTGTTCTTTCACAGTTTATTCCTCTGTTTTATTTTCTAAAAAAAGCATTATTTCTTCTATAAACATATTTGTTTTATCTTTTGGAACAATAGCACCTAGCACTTCTTTTTTTCCGCCGCATTTAAAACCTAGTTCTTTTCCTTTTTTTATCAGGGGTTCGGCATTTTTTTTGCTTCGCAGATATAGCTGGTCTTTGTCATTAAAAAAACCTGTATTTATTACTAGCGTGTTTTTACCTGTGCTCCATGATATTTTTCTTGTTATCGTTGATATGATGTTATATTGTGTATCTATTTTTTTAAAGACCAAGTTGTTTATATTTTCCCCAGGGGTTTTTAGTATTTTTTCCATTTCAGAATCTATATTTTGTAGGTTTTTATTCCAAGTTTGATTATTTAATATATCTAATGGATTATTTAGATTTAAAAGAATATGTGGTGCTTGTTCAACTGCCTTTTTATCCCCGATTTTATAATTTGAATCAAGAAGATACACCATTTTATGCATGTCTTCAAATGTTGTATTGTTATCTCTGCAAAAATCCTGTATTATCTGCCAGAATTCTGTGTTACTTTTGATTTTTTCTTCATGGTCTCCAATAACCCCTAAGAGTGCATAGAGGTTTACATCGTTTTTTAAGTAATTGTTTATTATCCAACTTGCTGATGGATATTTATCAGGATCTTCTCCTTTTAAAATTGGATTATGATGAAAAATATTTTCGTATATTTTCCCCAGGTGATGATCAAAAATTATTACTTTTGAGTTTTTTGATAGTTTCTCAATGTTTTCAGGTGTAAGTGACATATCTACTATTATTACAAAATCATATTTTGAGTAGCTCTGGACTTCTTCATCTGTTAAATAATAGTTTCCAAGCGCGGGTGTCACGTTTATAATATCTTTATTCTTTAATTTTTCCATTATGATCCTGGCTGAGGATATTCCATCTGAATCCCAGTGATGGATTAAAATTCCTTTTCCGTTTAGTTCTTCTAACATTTTTTCCCACCTTTTATTTTCTTATCATTCCTGCAGCTACTGTTTCGTTTGTATATTCATCTATGAATATCATACATCCAGTCGCTCGGTTGTCTTTGTATCTATCATAGAATAAGGGCTGTGAAGTTCTTATTCTAAGTCTTCCTATATCATTTAATTCTAGTGTTTTTGCATCTTCCATCCTATGCAGTGTATTTATGTTAAGTTTGTATAATATCTCTTTTACAATACACTTTGTTTCATTTACTGTATGTCTTACTATGTATTTGTTTCCAGGCTGCAGTTTTTTAGTATTCATCCAGCAAACCATTATATCTATATCTTGGGATATAATTGGCATGTTATGTTCACGTACTAACATGTCTCCCCTGCTAACATCTAAGTCATCTTCAAGTTGAATGCTAACTGACATCGGCGGAAATGCTTCTTTTATTTCTTTGTTATCTTGTCCTTCTATTTTTTTAATTTTTGTTATGAAGCCTGATGGCAATATTTTTACTTTGTCACCTGGTTTGAATATCCCGCTTTCTATTTTTCCAGCATAACCTCGGTAGTCATGAAAATCATCATCTCTTGGCCTTATCACATATTGAACTGGGAATCTACAGTCTATTAGGTTTTCATCGCTTGCTATATGTATGTTTTCTAGAAGGTATAACAGAGTTGGTCCTTCATACCACCTCATTTTTTCTGATTTATCTACTATGTTATCCCCTAAAAGGGCGCTTATAGGTATGAAGTACATATCCTTTATATCTAATTTTGATACAAAGTTTTGTATTTCTTTTTTTATTTTTTTATATGCTTCTTCTTTAAAATCTACTAAGTCCATTTTATTTATGCATATCACAAAATGTGGTATTTTGAGTAGAGATGCAATAAATATATGTCTATGTGTTTGTTCTACTACTCCCGTTCTTGCATCTACAAGAATTATCGCAAGGTTTGCAGTTGATGCACCTGTCACCATGTTTCTTGTATACTGAGGGTGCCCTGGAGTATCTGCTATTATAAATTTTCTATACGGGGTTGCAAAATAACGATAGGCTACATCTATTGTTATTCCTTGCTCTCGCTCTGCTTTAAGGCCATCCATTAATAATGCTAAGTTTAAATTTTCTCCTCTTTGTTGACTTATTTTTTCTATGTTTTTTATCTGATCTGAAAATAGTGTTTTGCTATCATATAGCAGTCTACCTATTAGTGTGCTTTTTCCATCATCTACACTTCCGGCGGTTGTAAATCTTAGTAGTTCCATACCAAGATATGCGTCTGAATCTACCATTTTAGAAATATCCCTCCTTTTTTCTGTCTTCCATAGCAGTATCTGATCTCTTATCATCTGCTCTACTATCTCTTTCTGAGCTTCTGATCATTGCTACCTCTTTTATTATCTCCTCTATTGTTTTTGCGTTTGACTTTGTAAGTCCGGTGCAGGTCATATCTCCTATTGTTCTACAGCGAACTATCATTTCTTTTGCATTTTTCTTTTCATCTTCATCCATATTTATATACTCTGTATATGCTAATATCACTCCATCGCGTAGGATGCATTTTCTTTTATGGGAAAAATATATTTTTGGTATGTCTATTTTTTCTCTTAGTATGTACTGCCATACATCCATTTCTGTCCAGTTGCTCAATGGGAATACCCTAAAGTGCTCCCCAGTATTGTAGCGGCCGTTGTATAAATCCCATAATTCTGGTCTTTGGTTTTTTGGATCCCATTCTCCAAATTCATTTCTATGTGAAAAAAATCTTTCTTTTGCTCTTGCTTTTTCTTCGTCGCGTCTTCCGCCTCCTATGCAGCAGTCAAATTTATTTTCTTCTATTGTATCCAGTAGTGTTGCTGTTTGTAGGTAGTTTCTACTCGCGTGTCTTCCTTTTTCTTCGGTTACTAACCCTTTTTTTATTGATTCTTCTACACTTCCCACTAAAAGTCTCACTGCTAGTTTTTTTATATAATTGTCTCTGTATTCCAATGTTTCCATGAAGTTGTGTCCTGTGTCTATGTGTAGAAATGTAAAAGGTATCTTTGCTGGATAAAATGCTTTTTTTGCTATATGGCCCATTACAATTGAATCTTTTCCACCAGAAAATAATAGCGCGGGTCTTTGAAACTGTGATGCTACTTCTCTCATTATAAAAATTGCTTCTGCTTCTAGTTTATCAAGATGTGTGAGATTATATTGTGTCATTTTTAGCCCTTATTTTATTTTTTAATATAGATATTCAATTATTCAAAGTCTGTCTTTTACTCTTTTTGTAGAATATTTTTGAAGATGTTTCATCTATCTCTTAATTATCTTTAGTTGATATTATATCTATTAGCATATGATATATATGAAGAAAGAATGCAAATACCGTGATTTATGTTCATTTTTTCTTTAGTTTGAAAGTTACATTGAATTAGATATTTTTGTGAGCCGTATTCATCCGCATATATATTTTATGCTAAATTATGTATACTTATATTTGTTCGTATGTCATTGAATTCTTTTATATATAATTTATTAATTTATTAGGAAAATGTTGACCTCATCGGCTTTTTAAGAATTCATTTTTTGATAATATTATTAGAATTAGACTTGCAAAGGATAGTATAGTCGAGGAGAAAAATGGTCCAAAGGTCAATATTCCAAATACCGCAAAAACAATGTTTGCAGAATAATGTTTCTTTTTTATTACATAGATTCCGCCGATGATTGCAAGAATGGAAAAAATTATTCCAATTAAAGCGTATAAAAATAGAAAAGACATCAGTGTCTCAAAGGTTACATCAAGTCCTAATTGTTGAATCATTAAATTATCTGCTGAAATCTGCTCAGGCCTATAAAATATATTAAACCATGAAGCAAAGCTTAAAACACCGGCCATCATCAAAAAAATACTAGCGAAAGTTATTTTTGAATCATGTTTTTTATCTACCGCTGGGCTAAGTATTCCCACAAAAAACAATATAATTCCAACAGCTAAAAGTGCAAATCCAAAAATCGTCAGTAACCCACCACGAGAAGCTATCCAGAAACTTGCAACAATGCTTACAATACTTATCAAGACTATTGAGTTTTTCAAAATTTTAGGTTTGTCTTTTCTTTCTTCATCTTTTTCCATGGACAACTCGTTTAAAAATCTAATTGTTTCTTTTTCTTTTTCACTGATTTCAATATCTTCATCTTCATCCTCTGGTTCTATTATTTCTCCTTCTTTTTCTGCTTTTAAACCTTTTAAAAAGTTTTTATAGTTTTGAGGATCGTCGAAAATTAATGGACTGCCCTGATAACCACAATCTCTGCATACATCCCTTGATGTATAACCAGTTAAAACTCCGTCTTTCAAACGTCCTTGAAATATTCTTCTACTTCCACATCGTGGGCATGCTGTAATTTCCAATTTATTATTTCACCTTAGCTTCATTGATAATAAAAAGACAAATAATAGTTTTACTATTATCCCCAAATGAAAATAAGGTGAGTTTTGTGAAAAAAAATGATGTCAAAGTTGCAATTCTTAGGATTGAAGGGACAAACTGTGAACAGGAATCCCTTGACGCGTTCAAACGTCTTGGAGCAAAGCCGGAGTTTGTCCATTTAAAACAACTACTGCATATAGATTGTACGAATGATGAGAAAAGAAATGTTTTTGATTATCAATGCATGATGATCCCTGGTGGTTTTAGTGCAGGTGATTATATCCGCGCAGGTGCTATTTTTGCGGCTCGAATGAAAAGCAAGCTTGGAAAGGATTTAAAAAAGTTTGTATCGGAGGAATATCCAATTCTTGGTGTCTGCAATGGTTTTCAGGTTCTAACAGAGTTAGGTCTTCTTCCAGGAATTGATGTTACTATGGCTTCTGTTCCTGATGCTTGTCTTAATATTAATGATTCAAATCGTTTTGAATGCAGACCTACTTTTCTTAAACATGAAAACAATGGAAAGTGTATATTCACCACTAAAATTCCAAAAAATGATATAAGACTTATTCCAAGTGCTCATGCTGAGGGAAAGCTTTTGTTTCCACTTGATAAACAAGATGATTATTTGAAAAAACTTGAAGAAAACGATCAGGTTGTTTTCCGTTATGTTGATCCAGATGGAGAATACGCAGGTTATCCTTGGAACCCCAATGGGGCTTTCAGCAATCTTGCAGGGATCTGCAATAATATCGGAAATGTCTTTGGTATGATGCCTCATCCTGAAAGAACCTTTTATCGTCATCAGCATCCTGACTGGGTTCAGAAAGGACTTGGCAAAAATATAGGAGATGGGATGGCTGTTTTTGAATCCGTCCTAGATTATGTTTGCAAAAGGTTTTGAGTTACATGCCCAGTGTTGTAACATGTATAATTATTGATGAAAATGAAAATATTCTTATCTTAAAAAGAAGTGATAAAGTTAAAACATACAAAGGATGTTGGAGTGGCATCTCAGGTTATGTAGAAGAAGGTGAAAAGCCTGTTGATACTGCTTTTAAAGAAATATTTGAAGAAACAGATTTTCAAAGAAATGATGTTGAACTTTTGAAAGAAACTACGCCAATTGAGTTTGCAGATACTTATAATGGTGAGAGATATAATTGGAAAATTTATCCTTTTTTGTTTAAAGCTCGAAAAAAAAGTAAAGTACAAATAGACTGGGAGCATACTAATTACAGATGGGTTAGGCCGTCTGAATTGGGGAAGTATGACACAGTTCCTCATCTTGTTGATGTGGTGTCAAAATTATTAAAAATGTGAGAATTTTGGATGGGGAAGTCGTGGAGGTGGTGAGGAGAGATAGGAAAAAATTAGTTAAACTCCCCCATCCTACGAAATATAATTGTTTTATAAGTATTTAAATCTTTTTATAATAATGTAATATATTTATGTTGCATATGTGAATATTATAGCAAAAATGTAACAATACTAACAAATAGTATCAAATTCGACAAGCTTTTTCTCAATCTTAGAAAATGTATCTTCAACAGAGCCAGAGGTATCAACAACAAACCAGTCTTTTACAAGTTTTAATGCCTTACGACGAACTTTTACAAGATTATCATAGGTTTCAAAAATCTCAAAATCAGATCGATCCTGAATACGTTTCAAAATAGTCTCAGGCTCTGCATCAAGAAAAAACATATAGCCAGATGTTGGAACGAAATTATAAAAAAACCTGTAAGCAAAATTTGCAATTTTCTCAGGAAGATAAGCAGTTCCCACAAGATAACGAACCATGATAAGAGTGTCAATATCCTTTCTTCCAGCATATCTTCTAATAGAGCGCAGCACATCAAACATGTAAAAGATACTTGCTTTAACCTTATCCGATTTACCGCTACCAAGCAAGGCCTTCTTTGCTTTTCTTCCAAAAAAATTATCAGCGCTTGGATGAGAGCGGATTAATACTTTTTCACCAAGATCCTCATACTTTTTTGCGATAAGCTGGGCATGAGTATCCTTTCCAACTCCATCAAGACCATCAACTATGATATAACGCCTCATATCCTTCACATGATAAGAAGAATCCAGTATAAAAAGGGAGCTATAAATGGAACTGTTAAATTATCAAGGCCCTTAGGCGAAACTGCTTCAACAAAAGTTGCAACTAAGGTTATGTATAGCAGAACAACTAATTTATCAAAGATATCCACCTGATAATAAAAAAGTGCAACAATTATTGTTAAAAAAGTGAAGGCGAACATTGCAATGGAGCCTGCAAAACTTTTCTCATCCCCCCAAACATTAAACTTACGTTTTCCAAGCCTGCTGCCGATAACAGATGCAAAGCCATCACCATAGCTCATAGCAAGAATACCAATTGCAATGATTTCTTTGTAATCAAAGAAGAGATAAGCAAGAACAGTCCATGCTATGGCATAATAAACAAGGCCCATACTATGCCCTGCTCCTGAAGTCCTACCACGCATTGATTTAATCGGAGAATAAGGACTC
>CAZKUB010000157.1:0-3398 GCA_964555835.1 uncultured Thermoplasmatales archaeon | reverse complement strand
GTTTTTTAAAAAAACTAAAGATTTATTTTTTTGATTTTATGAAAAATAATTCTTTGATTTAGCATAATCAACAATCTCTCCATCAAGATAGATTCTAGTTTGAAACCTTGTTGTAACTGATTCTGGAACCATACATACAATAATCGTCTTTTTTACCTCCCCTGGTTTCAACTCAGGTATTACAACCTGCTCAGAATTATACTCAATGTTTGTATCCTCAATAAAAAACACTCCTTCAACAACTACATTCTCAGCAGTTCCAATACCTAAATTTTTAGTATAAGAAATTGCTTTAACTATATCCCCATCTCGTGTACTTGTATAAGTCGTAACTATCCCACTTTTCCATTTATGACTCAAAAGAGGTCTATCTGTTATTGGATAAACTGTTAGGTTATCCAAGTTTTTGTATTCCTCCTGACTGACATATCCGCATTTATGACCCGGTGATGTAGTTTCTAGAAAATAATAATCATCTACATAGTAATCAACAGGAATTGCATCTTCGTCTAGCTTCACACCTACGGCCATATGCTTGGGTAGTCTAAACAAAGCTGTCTCATATCCTAACTTTTTTAAAAGACTAACTGTAAGAATTGATTTATCCTCACAGTCCCCACCACCACTAGGACCGTTAAACAATGTTTCAACAGGATACCTTGGATATTCATACGTTTCATCAACTTCGCTATCTGGTTTATACTCGATTCCCTGAGCAAAAGAGGCGATATATTCTACTTTTTCCAAGTCTGACTTTAAGTTAAATCCAGTCTCGCCAAATCTATAAGTTGAAATAATAAACTCAAGTAACAAATCAAGATAAGACTCATCATATCTGTCAAAGACAAAAACAGAGTAATCATCTAAATAAATCCTGTCAAGACTACTATAGTATTCAAATAAAAAATCAATATATGGTATAGTTAAAATATCATGAAGGGCATCTATCTGATAATATATATCCTCAACATTTTTTTCCACGTTAAAAGAAAAAGAACCAGTCGCCATTACGTTATTATTTTCATCAAGTATTTCTAATATAAATGAACCCGAGTTGAAAGTATTTCTATGATAAACATAACAGTAAACAGTTTTTGTAGAACCAGGTAAAACAACATCTGGAAGAACCATATCTGCAATTATTTCAGAGCTAGATAACATTCTTACCGAGTGTGGATAAAAGGGTGTATCACCTTCATTTAGCAAAGTGATTTCAAGACCAAGCAGGTAATACACATCTTTGTTTTCCCACCATCTCTGAGTACATGAAACAATTGATAAATCCGGTCCTGTAAACTTGAATTTTTCATCAGATATAACCTTATTATCTGCATTATACACTTGAAGTTTATATGTACCAGGAGCAATATTTTCCCGGTAGCCTCCTATGTTTAATGTTGTATCACCATCAGAATAAAAAAAATCAGTATCTAAAAACTCAGAGTTTGTATCATATGTTTTCAATGTGACTTTGTTAGACGCTGAAAAAAACAGATTTAAAACAGGAAAACCTTCATAATCATCCACATCCCAATTTTTAATCTCAAACCTAGTTCCAAATAATAAATCTCTCAAGATACAACCTGAGAGAAAACTAGTAAAAACAAGTATCAAAGAAAGTAATATAACTATAGTTTTTTTAATTGGCATCTCTAAAACTATAAAACTGCTTTTTGTTTTTCAAGTTTACCCTTTATAACAGTGCCTAATCTTTTCATACCTTCAACGATTTGTTCATTTGAGGAATATGAAAAGTTAAGCCGCATACTACGTCCACCACCACCATTTACATGAAATGCTTTACCATGAACATATGCTACTTTTTCTTTTATTGCATCAAGAAACATTATTTCAGTATCAATTCCTTCAGGAAGTGTCACCCATGCAAACATCCCGCCTTTTGGTTTATTACACGTATAACCCTCCGGGAAATATTTTTCCATAGAATCCATCATTATATCTCTTTTTGGCTTGTAAAGCTCACAGATTTTCATTATATGAAGGTCCATAGAACCCCGTTTCATGAATTCAGCTGCAATAAACTGTGTGAAAGTATTTGTACATAGATCAAGTGCTTGTTTACATATAACCATTTTTCTTGTAAGCTCAGGTGATGCAATAGTCCATGCAAGTCTGAAACCCGGGGCCAATATCTTTGAAAATGTAGACATATATATTACGCGGCCCTCGTCATCATAAGATTTAATGGGTTTGATATGTGGAGTATCAAATCTTAGTTTGCCATACGGGTCATCTTCGACTATCACCAGATCATACTCATTTGCAATATTTATAAGCTCTTTTCTTCTTGCTTCAGGCATTATCACACCAGCAGGGTTCTGAAAAGTTGGTACAACATAGATAAACTTTGGAGTAATATCTTCTTTTAACATTTCTTTTATTTTTTCTTCGAGAATATCTACTCTCAATCCATCGCTATCTAAAGGAATTCCTTGAAGGTTTGCCTCATATGATCTGAAAGCATTGATTCCACCAAGATAGGTAGGAAGACCACATATTGCAGTGTCACCTGGGTTTAAAAACACTTTACCAACAGTGTCAAGTGCTTGCTGTGATCCGCTAAAAATGCTTACATCCTCTTCTGATATATTTATCCCGTCTTTATGTGCTCTTTCGGCCAGTAGTTCACGTAGCTCTGTTAGACCCTGTGTGGTACCATATTGTAAAGCAGTTTTACCATGAACTTCCATTACATGATCTATTATCCCTTCCAGATCCTTAATAGGAAAAGAATTTGGATTAGGAAGTCCACCTGCAAAAGAGATTATTTCAGGATCCTGGGTTACTTTAAGAAGCTCTCTTATCACAGATTTTCTCATTTTACTTGCTCTATCTGAATATAATCTTGGTATATTTGAGATAAAAATCACCTTACCCCATAGAATTAAATAGTATCTTATATGCATTTCGCAAAAAGCTTCAAATACCTCTTAGATATATAGAAGAACGCTATTTTTCTTTTATCTTGGTGAACAAGGGTTGTACATGTTCATCAAATGCAGGCATTGTCTCTATTGTATCTCTGCATATATTAAACTTATGTATGATATGGATTGCTAATTCTTCATCCTCACTTAGATCATGAGGTTTTCTTAAACACATTCGGCTTATTGGTTCATCCGAATCTAAAATTTCAGCTCCCATAAAATCAACAAGTTTAATACATTAATATTTATTTATTAAGCTTTTCTATATAATCTGCTCAAATCTTTCCATTATCGTGGTTTTTTTCTTGTAATACATTATATCTAATTCGTAGAATAGATTAATCTTATTAGTTTAGACTTTTTAGTAAAAAAAGTAAAAATAGGAGATAAAATAATCCTTAGATAGCACCAGTTATTTGTATGACCATCATCAGGATTATAATTATTGAT
>CAZKUB010000156.1:0-3525 GCA_964555835.1 uncultured Thermoplasmatales archaeon | reverse complement strand
AATCTATCACATCTATGTCCTTTAATTTTTTAAGTCTTAAGGATAAAGCTTTTCTAAGAAGTTGAACAATATATGAAAAATCTTTTGGAAGAGATATGTCTTTCCATTCTATTTTTAAATCATGAACATAAGGCTTTACATCTGGATCATATTTTGTTCTAATTTGAATATTTTGTATTTCAAGGTTTTTACAAACATCCAAAATTTTTGAAATATCACTTCCAGGAGAAGCAGTTATTGCAAAAATATGGCGCTCTTCTCTTTGCACCTTGTACATTTCTGATACAAAAACATAGGCATAATCTCCTATAGCATGATGCGCCTCATCAAAAATTATTAGTGAAACATGTTTGAGGTCAAATCGTTTGGATAATAAATCATTTTGAATAACCTGGGGAGTTGAAACGATAATTCTTTTTTCTTTCCACATTTTAGTTCTTTTTGAAGGAGATATTTCTCCAGTAAAAATTGCAATTGAGTTATCATTAATTGTTAGATTTTCCTTTAAAAAACTAGCATGTTGTAAAACAAGAGGTTTGGTAGGAGCTAAAAACAAGATTTTATCAGTACTATTTTTAAGTTTTTCTGCAATTAGAATCAATGCAATAACTGTTTTACCGAGTCCTGTTGGAATTACTACTAGTGTATTTTCTTTAAGAGATAAATTAGCGATTTTTATCTGAAATTCTCTTTTTTCAATGCTATTAGGTTTTACAAAATCTTTTTCTATAAACACAAGGCAGATATGTAATTAAATGTTTTAGAATATTTGGGATAAACATTATATGCCTGTAATTTGAAAAAGATTATAACTTAGATTTATAATATTGTTTTTGGGTTAAAAGAGATGGATCTGGTTTATGTAACAATGTTTGGTTTTACACTACCCTTATGGGCTTTATTTTTAATATTGATAGTGGCTGTTATAATTGTTTGGAAACTAATTAAATTTGCAATAAAGATTTTGCTTGTAATAATAGTGTTTTTCTTAATACTCTTTGGACTCGATTTATTAGGAGTATTTGACATATTACAAGGAATAATCTCTAACTTTATCTAATTATCACGACTATTAAATGAGATAAAAAAGATTTCTTTATCAACTAGTTCAAGCTTGCCAAACTTTTGTGGATGTACATATTTCTCTATAATTTTTTGCATAATTTTGCCTCTCCCCAAAGGCCACAATAAAAATCTATTATTTAAAATCTTCTTAACTTTTAAAAACTTCTTGTAAAAACACTGTCTTTAGAAGGAACAATAAAGCATATAGTTGTGCCTGTTCCTTTACCATGGCTATCTGCCCAGATTTTTCCACCATGTTTCTCTATTATTTCTTTACATATTGTAAGTCCAAGGCCTGTTGAATCAAGTTTGTGTCTTGCATCATCAGTTTTATAGAATTCATCAAAGGCTCTGTCTGTTTGATCACGTGTCATACCAGTACCTGTATCTATAATATTTACTTGAATAAAGGATTTATCATCTTTTTTTACTTCTTTTGATTCAAAAGTAAGCGTTCCTCCATCAGGCATACTGTAAATTGCATTGGAAGTTATGTGATCTAATATCTTAAGAAGTTTGTTTTTTTCTGTTTTAATAAAAACTTCTTCAGGGATATTATTTCTTACTTTTACGTTATATGATTTAAAAACAATATCATATTTTTCTTCAAGCTTTTTTACTATTTCCAGCAGGTTTTCATTTTTAAATATAATATCTGTTGAGCTGATCTCTGCAAGTTCTCGCATATTATTTATCACTCTTTTTATATATTCAACGCTTCTTAAACAGGCATCTGCAAGTTTTTTTGTATCTTCATCTTGGATATCTTCTTTTATTATAGGAAGTAATGAAATTAAAGGCGTGATAGGAGTTGCCAGATCATGGCTTAGATTATCTATGAATCTTGCTTTGTTTTTCAAAAGTCTGTTTATTTCTATTCTTCTTTCAAGTACTTTTTGTTCTAGTTCTCTATTCAATTTATTTAGCTTTTTTTCTGTTTCATCTAGTTTTTCTTCAAGTTCCTTTATTTTCTGATCTTTATCTGTTTGTTCTGAAAAATTTTGTATATTGTGATTTTTCATATTAGTTCCGTTTCTAAATCCTTTGGATTATAATTAATAGAATATTTCTCGATGATTTAAAAATTTTCATTAATCCTTGTATTTATTTCAAGGTTTAATTAACAAAATATTTTTGAAAAATCAGTTTTTATAAACCTTGAACGACATGGTGAACCGCGTGTCCAGTAGACCGTCATCTTTTTTGGTACTACAATCCATGAATGACTGGTTATAACTAAGCTATCTTTATCAGGATGACGACAGATATCGCTTGAATCTCTACTACCCTTATCAATTCCTCCTTCGTGATCTCGATTTATTTTTTTACAAATTTCTAGTGTAATATTTCCATAATGTTCTTTGAGCAGATCATGAGCCCTATCTTCTCTCATGGCTGAAGAGGGATACTCAATTCGAGGTATTGTTCCAGTCAAATTTGAATCTAACCATTGATTATGATTTGCATGCCACAAAATATCTTCCAAAGATTTGGTTATATCAGTAGAATTACCAAAGACAGTTATAATATAACTATGCGACTGTTCAATCATTAATATATTGCCTTCTTTATCACACCATGCAGATGCTCCAAAATCTGTCCAGTGATGTCCTTTTTTTGTTGTATCCGCCGCCCGTTCTGAATTTTTCCAAAGTTTTGCAACTTCAGATACGTTTGCACAGGTCATCATAGATAAGCGTATAAGTTGATGTGTAGGTATACCCTTGCCTTCATCTATTGTTAAATTTGGATTTTCAGTAGTTCGAATACCGTTTCCTCCAAATCCCAATCCTTTTTCGTTAATAATTGGGATTTCTTTAAGAATTGGTATCCCAAAAAATGCATAATTGTATTTCATAGTATTTATTCTTGCAACCCAATATCGTCTAAAGAGACGATTTATAACTTGATAAAAAATAAGTCCCACAAAATCTACAATCGTATCAGCATTGATATCAATGTTTTGCGTTAGAAATGTCTCATTGTTTTTTGTTGCCTTACCTGTAGACAATGTAGTAGTACAACCTCCAAAAAATATAGAATTAATTATGTTTTGTATAACTACTAGTCGTTCTACATCTATGTTTGTGATAGTTGATAAGCCCTCAAGTTCTTCTAGAAAGAATGGACTGTATTTTTCGATATTATCAATTTGTTTTTTTATATCTTCATCAGCGATAACATCATTTTTAAAAAATCTTGCAAGAATATCAAGCATTTTATATTGAAATAGAAAGTCTCTTCCAACTTGTAAACCATAATCATAAGAAGAAGAAGCAGTAAGATAGACAATTTGTTCTTTATTTTTATTTTCAGAATATGTTTCTATTTCGTTTGTTGTATCTATTGTTATACTTGTTGCAACAGGTGAAATAATACCTCCAAATAGTAACGATATAACTATTATAATGGATATTTTTTTCATTTATTCTTCACCATCTATCTATTTTTTTAATATTA
>CAZKUB010000155.1:0-3656 GCA_964555835.1 uncultured Thermoplasmatales archaeon | reverse complement strand
CCAACAGTCTACAAAGCAAGTGAAATGTATAAAAACGGATTGTATAAAGAAGCAATAGAAATAGCACTTGAAAACACAGAAAAAATAAGAGATATTATTGAAAAATTATCAAAAAGACAACTTCCTAAAAACTGGATACCATTTAATATAAAATGTAGTAATTGTAAAAAGATTACAACTGCAAAACCAGTTCTATACAACTACCCCTATATAGAATACACCTGTGAATGTGGATACGAAGAAAAATTAGATATACGCAAGGGAGGCGTGGGAAAACTACCTTGGCGTGTGGATTGGCCGGCACGCTGGAAAATACTAGGTGTTACCTTTGAGCCCTTCGGAAAAGATCATGGAACTGTAGGTGGAACCCACGACACAGGCGTTGCAATAGCCGAGGAGATATACAACTATCCTGCACCAAAACACACTATGTATGAGTTTATTCTTTTAAAAGGAAAAGGCGCGATGCATAGCTCAAAAGGAACAGCACTTTCCGCAGAAGAAATGCTAAAACTTACACCGCCGGAGGTTCTAAGATTTCTTATAATGAAAAACCAGCAAAATAAACATATACAATTTGACCCGGGACTTGGTGTTTTAAATCTTATAGATGAATACGATCAACAAGAAAGAATATACTTCAAAGAAGACAAAGAAGTAAAGGGCATGAAAGACCTAAAACGCACTTATGAACTTTCACAGCCTTTTAGTGTACCTAAGAAGATACCTATACAATTACCATATAGACACCTTGTTACACTAGTTCAAATTGGCAAAAACTGGGATGATATTAAAGATATTCTTCAGAGAACTCAGCAAATACCAAAGAAGCTGGAAAAAACTGATGAAGAGCATCTAAAACAAAGAGCAAAACATGCAAAATATTGGCTTGATAATTTTGCACCAGAAATAGTTAAATTTGAAGTAAAAAACCAACTGCCAAAAATCAAACTCAGCGATGAGCAAAACAAATTTTTGAAAACATTTCTAGAAAAAATTCCTAAAACTAGCTGGGATGCAGAAGAGATACACAACGCAATATACGAGTTATCTGAACGAGAAAAAATACCTATAAAAACTGCATTTATGACAATATATCAAATAATCCTAGGTCAAGAAAAAGGACCCCGCGCAGGTTTCTTTTTGTCAAACCTTGACAAAGAATTTGTAGAAAAACGAGTTAAGCAAGCAGTTAAATAATCCTTTTTATTAAACATTTTTTAGTTTTTATGAAAATATTTACAGAAGTATATGGTTGTACTGCAAACAAATCAGATGCAAGTTTGATAAAAGGATTGCTTTTAGAAAACAATTATGAATTGACTGAAAAATCAGAAAACGCAGATATGATAGTTGTTTTAACATGTACTGTAATCGATACAACCGAGCAGAAGATACTTTCAAAGCTTAAACAATATAAAGAAACAGGCAAACCAGTAATTATTGCAGGATGTATGGCATCTATACAAACCGATAAAATAAAAAGGATATTACCTGAGGCAAAATTTTTACCACCTCAATATTCACATCATATAATAAATCTAATAAATAATAAAAAAACAGTTTTTAAAGAGAAAAACAAAACAAGTTTTACAAAATATTTTGATTCAATTACAGCACCAATATCAATTTCCGAAGGATGCATGTTTTCCTGTGCATATTGCATTACAACAATTGCAAGAGGAAAACTACGTAGTTTTCCTATAAATGAAATTAAAAAAGATGTATGCTTTGCAGTAAAAAACGGCTGCAAAGAAATACAGCTAACCTCACAAGACACAAGCTCATATGGATTTGACAACAAAAACAACCTTGCAGAACTTCTTTTAGAGATAGGTAAAATCCAAGGAAATTTTAGAACACGTGTAGGTATGATGAACCCATATACATGCAAAAAAAACCTTGACGTAATCCTTAAAGGTTTTAATAATCCTAAAATTTACAAGTTTATACATTTACCTGTTCAATCAGGAGACAATAGCATTTTAGAAAAAATGAATAGAAGATATACTGTTAAAGATTTTGTAAACATAGTTGAATGCTTTAGACAAGAATTTCCAGAAGTCACTCTTTCAACAGATGTAATAGCAGGTTTTCCATCTGAAACTGATGAGCAATTCAACGATACAATTGATTTATTAAAGAAAGTAAAACCAGATGTTACAAATATCACTCGTTTTTCTGCAAGACCTCAAACCACTGCTAAAAAAATGAAGGGACGAGTAAAAACAGAATTAGTCAAAGAAAGATCAAAAAAATTAACAAAAATATCTAACAATATCTCAGAAGAAAATAATAAAAAACATGTTGGTAAAAAATATAAAATTTTAATAACTGAGCCGGGTAAAAACAAAACTTTTATGGGCCGCTCTGAAAATTACAAACCAGTTGTAGTAAAAGAAGAATTAAAACTTGGTTGTTTTTATAACGTTAAAATAGCGGGTTTTGGCCCTACTTATCTGATAGGAAGGCTTATATAGACACATATTTATTTGCACCATTTGTGGAAGGGATGATACGAGCAGGAATTAACGGATTTGGAAGGATAGGACGAAATACACTTAGAGCAGCATTAAGCCATTCTCAGTATGGAAAAAAATTTGAAATTTTAGCAATAAATGATCTTGGAAACACCAAGACACTTGCGCATTTATTAAAATATGACTCGATTTATGGCAAATTTAACGGTTCAATAGAGGCCAAAGACGACGGTATAGAAGTCAATGGCAGATGGATAAAATTTTATTCACAGGTAAAACCCTCAAAAATACCTTGGGGGGAACAAAACGTAGATGTTGTAGTGGAATCAACAGGCATATTTGTTGATCGAGAAGGAGCAAGTCAACATCTTGATGCAGGTGCAAAAAAAGTAATAATATCTGCTCCTGCAAAAAACCCTGATGTAACAGTTGTACTAGGTGTCAACGAACAGCAATATAACTCAGACCAACATAACATAATAAGTAATGCATCATGTACAACAAATAGTCTAGCGCCACCTGTGAAAATACTAAATGATAACTTTGGGATAGAGCAAGGATTTATGACAACCATACACTCCTACACCGGAGATCAACGTATCCTTGATTTCCCACATAAAGACCTTCGACGTGCTCGTGCTGCAGCAGTATCGATCATCCCAACCACAACCGGTGCTGCAAAAGCAGCAGGATTAGTAATACCTGAACTTGCAGGAAGACTTGATGGCATAGCTGTGCGTGTTCCAACACCAGATGGTAGTCTTACTGATTTTACATGTACGCTGAAAAGAGATGTAACAATTCAAGAAGTAAATAATGCTTTTAAACATGCATCAGAAAACAGTCTAAAAGGCATTATGCAGTACTCTGAAGAGCCACTAGTTTCAACAGATATCATTGGAAACCCGCATTCATGTATAATAGATGGACTTAGTACAAATGTAATGGGTGGGAATGGAAGACTACTCAAGATACTATCCTGGTATGACAATGAATGGGGTTACAGCTGCAGACTTGTTGACCTTATAAACTATATTTTTATTAACCATTCAAGACCAATAAGTGAGCTACAAGTTGCAAGGGCATAAGTTTTTCTTGTTTTTAGAATTATTTATATAAATACTGCTTATACACTGCCCCGGAGGTCTTATCTTTATGAAAGAATACAATACATTA
>CAZKUB010000154.1:0-2232 GCA_964555835.1 uncultured Thermoplasmatales archaeon | reverse complement strand
CTTCAAGGACCTTTCTTGTTTTACCCTCTTTTCCTATAACTCTGCTTTTCAAACGGCGTATATGTGATCCACTTTTGCCTACATAATCCTGAAGATTGAAGCTAAAAAAATCTGATTCTTCATTTAAAAGCATGAATGCGTTTTCTGGTGAAAAACCACATCCAATGGCTTTTACAATGTTTTCAACGTTAATTATATCTAAAGGATTATTTTTTTCATCCTCGTTTATTACTACTTCCCCCTGTTTGGAGTCAATATTAAGTTTAACACTGCATCTTTCTTCGAGTTCTTTTTTGGTTTGACCTTTAGGTCCTATTAAAACACCAACACGATCCATTGGTACTTTAAGATATTTCATATTTATCACAATTTTTATCTAAGATTTTATTATAAATTTCTTTAGCATCAGCCTGGATATGGTACTTATTAAAATAATTTACTACGTTTTTTATGTCCCGTTTTAGAAAATCTAAAGAGTTGGGATGTTCAACTAAAACACCTTGGCCAAGATCTATAAGATAACACTTATTTTTGAAATATAAAACGTTATAAGCACTAACATCTCCATGAACAAGGTTTGCTTTTTTATACATTTTTGAGATATAGGAGATCAATGTTTCAAAAACATCCTTTGGTTTATCTAAAGTTACATCTTTTAAAAGAGGGGCAGCTCGAGTTTTATTACCGATATATTGCATTACCAAAACATTGTTTTTAAAAATAATAGGTTTTGGTGCTTTAACACCAATTTTCCTGAGTCGTTCAAGGTTTTTAAATTCTTTTTGAGTCCATGCATAGATCATATCTTTACGTGTTTTATGAATTGAGCTAAAACGAGGATCACCTAATATATACTGTGAAATGTGTTTAAACGTTGAATTTGAAATACGATATATTTTAATTGCAACTAGTTTATTATCCGGGGTAACCGCGCGGAAAACATTACCTTCTTTACCAGTTGATACAGGAAAATCAATCATGTCAATGACTCGGTTAGATATAAGTTTTTCAATTGTAAAAAGAGTGTATTTGTCAAATACTTCATCTGCAATTCTTTTATCGATGCCGGTACGATCTATGATTGACTGAAACTTACGATCAAGCGTTTTTAGACTTTTATCGTTCAAAAAATTATCAGAAGACATCTATCTCCTCAGGTATAAGATTTCTTCGACTAAGAACTATTGATTGTGTTCTTCTATATCTATAAATAATATCTGCTTTTTCATTCTGTATACTCCACGGTTGTATTATTACTAAATCTCCGGCTCTTACTCTTTGTTTTCTTTTCAAACGGCCAGGTATTCTTGCAAGCCGGGATTTGCCATCGGCACATATCACGTTAATTCTAGAGCCACCCATTAAGCGGTCAGC
The DNA here is from genome assembly GCA_964555835.1 of uncultured Thermoplasmatales archaeon. GTDB lineage: Archaea > Thermoplasmatota > E2 > DHVEG-1 > DHVEG-1 > CAZKUB01. Next base: position 858 of record CAZKUB010000154.1, on the reverse strand, counting down.
TATTGCAAACATTTCATTTTTCTTTTTATTTGGAAGTCGTAAACGAATATATTCTTCAGGTTCTTCGCCGGATACAGTTTTTTCTTGGTACACAAAACATCACTCTAACGTAATATGGTATAGTTATAAACATGTTTTTATACTTTTACCAATAAAAAGACCTAAAGATTCAGTTCATCAGATTTTTTTTCATTTCTTCGAGGCAAAGATTAAGAAAAAACTCTAGCTGCATTCCAACGTCTTCACATAAAAGAATACGATTTCGATTATAACGAGTACCATAATTTTTGTCATTGAACTTAATCATAATCTCTTCAAGAGTAATATCTTTTATTTTTTTTGAGTCACTTTTATAAATAATATCTGAGATGAAATCTACAGCAGTAACTGCTGCAATCAGAGATTTATCTAGAGAGGTCATAGGAATATGGCCTGTGTGTATGTAATTATTAGCTTTGATGGCATTTATAAACGTGTCAGGTAATAAACCATCTAAAAGTTGGGATACAAGAGTACCTCTTTTTTCAGGATTGTTGAAGCAATATTCATAATCAAGATTATGTAAAAGACCTACAATTCCCCAAAGTTCAATATCCTTTTCTAAGAGTTCACCCATTTTTTTAAGAATACATTCAACAGCTAATCCCTGTCTAAGATTATCTTTGTCTTTTAGATATTTTTGAATTAGGATGCAGGCCTGTGTACGATTAATCATATTTCTTTCTAAATCTTGGTAAGTACAAAAATATTATTAAAAGGTTTTTAAAAATACAAGAATCTTTGAAGCAAAAAAAAATCCATCTATTAATTGATAGTATACTTGTTCTTTTGTTTTTTATATATATTTATACAAATAAA